>NZ_QUGY01000013.1:1792-108057 GCF_003479245.1 Ruminococcus sp. AF17-12 | reverse complement strand
ATATCTAAAGATCTTCCCTCCCCCTGCATAGCAGGGGGTTTATTTTTACTGTCACACAACAAAAAATCTGCAGATTCCAATCATAAGATTGAAAAATGCAGATTTTTTACAACGATATCTGATTATTATGCCTTATTATGCCGCCTTCCGCGACTCACGTCCGGCTTATATTGCTGCAATAAGAACAACGTTATTTATTTTTCTTTGTGTTTACGATCAGCGGAACAATTTCCCCTTTTTTTACATCCACCAGTCCCTTATCAGTCAGCTTCAGTGCCGGGCTTACCGGTAATCCAAGTGTTGCCACTGACATAATCGGATTATTATGCACATATCCCAGATCTGTAAGGCTTTTTCTTACCGCCTTCAATGCAAGGCCATTCTCCCTGATTGATTTTTCGGATAAAAGCCCACATACCGGAAGTGCAAGTTCAGAAAGGATCCTTCCATCTTTTACTGTCAGAAATCCCCCCTGCAGTTCCCGGATCCTGTTTACAGCAAATAACATATCATCCGGAGAGCTTCCTGCCACAAAGAGATTATGATGATCATGAAAATATGTTGTTGCCACAGTTCCCTTTCTCAAGCAGGAGCCTGTAAGAAATCCATAGCCGATATTTCCGTTCTTCCCATGACGTTCCACCACCATAGCCAGAAGACATCCGCTGTTTTCCCAGCAGATCTTTCCGGCTTTCACCGGCATTTCCACCAGTTTTTCAGTAGTGTGGGTACGATCCGGATTGATCTCTATCACACGAACCGTTGCATATCCTTCCTGAAAAGGAGCATTCACCTGAAAATCTTTCAGAAAAATCTCCGGAAGCTGTACACTCCGGTAAAAATCTGCCGGAAATTCATATGTGGAAGCAGACAGCGGCAACTGCGGTTCATCCTTTGCATAAATCGGAACACCATTTTTGAATACAGCTTCCGGTTTAAGAACGGACGGATCTTTAAGCAGCATAAAGTCCGCAAGTTTTCCCGGTGCGATAGCTCCTCTGTCATAAAAATGCATCCGCTGACATGGTGTATATGTGGCACAGTAGATTGCCTGTTCCATCGGAAATCCCATATCGATCGCTTTCTGTACCACTGCATTCAGCGGTCCCTGCTCATACAAAACATCTGCCATAGTATCATCTGTTACAAAGGAACAATACTCGTAGAGCTGGTTCTGACAGATATATTCCAGGATTTCCGGTTTCAGCATTTTATCCTGGATTTCAAAAAACATTCCGTTTTCGATCCGCTGCTTTACTTCCTCAAGAGTATGTTCTGTATGATCACCATTAATACCCAGATAAAGAAACTTTGCAAGATCCAGATCCAGTAATGACGGACAGTGTCCCTCGATCACATATCCCGGATGGTCTTTTTTCAGATATTCCAGAAACCGGCTGATCTCCAGATCATTTTCCCGGATGATCTGCCGGTAATTCATGATTTCACCTACACATACCACATCTTTTTCTTCCAGCAGATGCTTCATTGCACTGCAGTCAATGATCCCGCCTGTTGTTTCCAGCTTTTCACTGGTTGACGGAACGCTGCTTGGAATCCCGTAAAAAATATCGATAGGTGCATTCTTTGCCGCAGAGATCATTTCCAGAATCCCTCGGATTCCTTTGACATTGGCCATTTCGTGAGGCTCTGAAACCACCGTCGTCACACCATTTTCTCCTGCACATTTTCCAAAAAAAGCCGGTGTGGCCATAGAACTCTCAATATGCATGTGAATATCTGTCAGTCCTGGAATCATGTATGATCCCTTTGCATCGATCACATTGTCAGTCTGAAGATCCGTATCCTGTTTTCTGTCTATGTAATAAAATTTTCCATCTTTCACCGCAACATTGGCAGATATGAATTTCTTAAGATAGGAATTAAATACCTTTGCGTTTTTGATCAGCAGCTGAACCTGCTCCATACCATTTCACCATCCTTAGATAATTGAATAAAAATACAACAGACAGACTGCTACCAGTACATACATGACCGGTTCAACCTTTTTGATCTTTCCTGCTGCGATCTTCATAACGAGATAAGCCGGAAGCGCCACGCAGATACCATTTGCGATATTATTTGCAAAAATCGTAAAGGTTACACATAAAAATGCCGGAATATACTCTGTAATATCCGAATAATCAATATTTCTCATAGCACCAAGCATATTGATGCCGATATAGATCAGCACCGGACCGGTTGCCGCAGATGGGATCACAAGAGCCAGTGGTGCCAGAAACAGCGAAAGTCCGAAGAAAATGCTTGTAAAAATAACCGTAAGTCCCGTTTTTCCTCCTGCTTCTACGCCTGCAGATGACTCCAGATAAGTAGTAAGACTCGGCATTCCAAACAATGCTCCAAAGCTTGTTGCAATCGCATCTACCTTAAAGCATTTATCAATACCCGGAAGATTTCCATCCTTATCCAGATAGCCTGCCTTTGCTCCCACTCCCAGAACTGTTCCGAATGTAGAAAAGAAATCCGGTACAAACAGAGCGATCAGAAATGGAATATAAGCAAAATTCAGCGCTCCCATAAAATCAACTTTCAGGAACTGATGGCCGATACCTGCCGGAAATGCAAAAATGGATTCCGGAGCATGTGTAACACCGAAAGGAATTCCTGCCAGAGTGGTCAGCAGGATCGCAAGAATCATACCACCCGGAATATTTCGTACCTTGATCACCAGAAGAATCAGAAATCCGATCACTGCTACGATCACAGATGGAGATGCAAGATCTCCAAAGGAAAGACAGTTTTTTGCATCATTTGCCACGATCAGTCCACAGTTTTTTGCACCAAGAAGTGCGATAAACAGACCAATACCGGCACTAACCGCTTGTTTCAGGCTTACCGGGATCACACGTACCACGGCTTCTCTCAGACCAAAGAATGAAATTATGATAAAAAGAACACCACTCCAGAATATCACACCTGCTGCGATCGGCATACTTACGCCTTCATTGGTAATCATAGACGCAATAATTCCAACGCTTCCAAGTCCCGGAGCCAGAGCAAACGGTCGATTGGTAACCAATGCCATTGCACAGCTGGTCACAATGATCAGAATGATCATAGCTGTCAGAGTCGTGTGTTTATCATAACCGGCACCTGCCAGAATATTTGGGATCGTGGCAAGCACATATGCCATAGTTACAAAAGTTGTCAGTCCTGCCAGAAGTTCTGTTTTTATATTTGTATTGAACTCAGACAGTCTGAACTGTTTTTCCAGCCAGTTTTTCATTTATTTTTTCCCCCTTGATATGATGATAGGATGTATTGTAAAATATGCATATCAGGAAGTCAAATTCATATTATACATAAAAATTATGCCAAAATGGAATAGTTGGAGGAAAACATGAACTATCATGAACTGAAGTACATTCTCTGCATTGCCAAATATCAGAATCTTACAAAAGCCGCACAGGAGCTTTATATTTCCCAGCCAACCCTGACCAAGCATCTCCAGAAACTGGAACGAGAAATGGGGACCAAGCTGTTCAGCCGCAGCGGAAACAGCTATACACCTACCTTTGCGGGCCGCAAATATATGGAATATGCCCGAAAGATCCTGCAGATACAACAGGACTGGGAAAAAGAGCTGAAAGATCTTACAGAAAATAATGAAGGAGAACTGAACGTTGCTTTCCCACTGATGAGGAGTACCTGTATGGTTCCTCAGATCATGACCTCTTTTTTTCAAAAATATCCTAAAGTAAAGGTCAATATCCTGGAAGAGGCATATTCTATCCAGGAAAAACTTCTGCTCAATGATCAGCTTGATTTTGGCATTTTCAATGAAGTACATAAACACCCCAAGCTGGAATACGAACTGCTGAAAAAAGAAGAAATCCTTCTGATCATGCCTCCGGAGCACCCATTGGCTGCTGCCGGCAGTGTATCCACTCACGGCATATACCCGAAGCTTGATCTCTCACTTCTGGCAGAAGAGCCTTTTATCCTGCATTTTCCAGAACAGACTACCGGACAGCTTTCGCTGGAAGCATTGAAAGCTGCCCATATCAAGCCTTATGTGCCAATTCAGAGCCGCAACACAGAAACCTGTGTCAAACTCTGCATGCAAGGACTTGGTATGTGTTTCACCCCGGAAACCTATGTCCAAAATATGGACCTCCCTGTAAAACCAGCCTGTTTTTCCATTGGTGAAGATGGCGTCTTCAGCACACTGACAATTGCATACCGAAGAGGTACCTATCTCCCACAGTACGCCCGGGATTTTATATGTACTGCGAAGAAGGTCCTGTAGTGTTTTGATCAACATATATTGAAGCAAAAAATCTTCTGTTCAGAGGGAATATTTTTATTGCATTATTCTGAATATTCCTGTATAATTGACACAATAATCAAAACTTAAGAGCGTAACGTACAAGGGCGTACAGCACATATTTCCTGTGTCTGTACGCCTTTGTGTTATTTCTGCAGTCCTGCGGATATTTCGCTTTGAGAAAGGGAGGAGATTTCTATGATGAATGCAATCGGAAGTGTGATAAACCAGATCGACAGTCTGGTGTGGGGCTGGTGGATGATCATTTTACTTCTGGGCACCCATATTTTCATGACCATCCGTACCGGTGTGATCCAGCGTAAGATTGGTACCGCCATTCGCCTGTCTGTCACCAAAGATACCAATGAGGAAGGTGAAGTCAGCCAGTTTGGCGCCCTGACAACAGCCCTTGCTTCCACTATTGGAACCGGAAATATCATCGGTGTCGGTACTGCCATTGCTCTTGGTGGTCCCGGTGCAGTCCTCTGGTGCTGGCTTACCGGTGTCTTCGGAATCGCCACCAAATACAGTGAGTCTCTCATCGCTGTAAAATACCGCGTCAAGACCAAAGACGGCCGTATGCAGGGTGGTGCTATGTATGCCCTGGAGCGCGGATTAAATATGCGCTGGCTTGGTCTGATCTTTGCCTTTTTCGGTGGCTTTGCTTCCTTTGGAATCGGATGTGCTACCCAGGTCAATGCCATTGCAACGGTATGTAATGAGAACCTTCATATTTCGCCGGCAGCGATCGGCATTGCTGTGGCAGTTCTTACTGCCCTTGTTATTTTCGGCGGGATCAAATCCATCGCCAATGTATGTGAACGTCTTGTTCCGTTTATGGCATTTTTCTATGTGATCGGATGTATCATCATCCTGGGGATCAATTTCGATTTTATCATTCCCGCAGTAAAAACCATCTGCAAATTTGCATTTACCCCTGGTGCTGCTGCAGGAGGTCTTGTAGGACGTGGTATCATGATGGCCATGCAGTATGGAATCGCAAGAGGACTTTTTTCCAATGAATCCGGTATGGGTTCTGCCCCCATCGCCGCTGCTGCCGCACAGACAAGAAATCCGGTTCGTCAGGCTCTCGTTTCCAGCACCGGTACATTCTGGGATACCGTTGTGGTATGTCTGATGACCGGTCTTGTTCTGGTAACCAGTATTATGAAAAATCCTTCGATCGACATGGGAAATATCACTGATGGCGGTGTTCTTACTACACTGGCTTTTCAGCAGATCCCGGTTCTTGGTCCTGTGATCCTTGTAGTGGGTATCATTTCCTTCGCATATTCTACAGTCCTTGGATGGGCATATTATGGCGAGCGGTGCGTGGAGTATTTCTCCGGCAAAAAGGGACTCATCCCCTATCGTGTGCTGTATATTGCGGTAGCTGCCATCTCCCCTGTTATTTCTCTGAACCTGGTATGGACCGTAGCGGATATCCTGAATGCACTGATGGCTATTCCAAACCTGATCGCAGTACTACTGCTTTCCAATGTGATCGTAAAAGAGACCAAAAAATATATCAACGATCTGGATGCACGGGATGACACACCGGTGGAAGTGATCGATAAATAAAAAAACGATAAATATAAGCATTTTATATAACAAAGTTACAGCTCCGACTGCTTCTCATATTACAAAGCAGTCGGAGCTGTCCGTTTACAAATGTCTTCTTCACTTTTTTATAATACATCCTGTGCTTTCATCTCTTCGGACACAGCAAGATATTCTTTGCTGTTTTCCACGATACCAAGCTTCTCTTCCCAGGTAAGATTTCGTTTGATCCTGGCCGGACTTCCCATTACCAGAGAACCATCCGGGATCACCGCATTTTTAGTCACAAGACTGCCGGCTCCTATGATACAGTCGTTTCCGATCTTTGCACCATCCAGGATCACGGCTCCCATTCCGATCAATGTCCGGTCTCCGATGGTACATCCATGGATCACCGCATTATGTCCCACAGTAACGTTGTTTCCGATATGGACCGGCATGTTGTGGCTCACATGAATGGTACAGTTTTCCTGGATATTTGTTTCTTCTCCGATCACTACCGGCGCATCATCCCCGCGGATCACCGCATAATATAATACACAGCTGTCACGGCCGATCGTTACATTTCCAAGGATCACAGACTGCTTTGCGATCCTGGCACCTTCTGCGATCTTTACATTTTTATAATTCATTTTTCCTCCTGAATCTGCTTTCCCTGTACAGGATTCTGCCATATGATATTTCTGATCATGGGTTCTATACGCAACAGCAATTCCTTTTTAACCCATATTATATTTCGTCCGGATCACAATATCTGTATACTGGTATTCCTTTTCCGGTGCCTTGCTGTCAAAGAGAAGCTGGAACAAAATAATCACCGGAGAATGTCCCTGTACAGCCGCATCCTGACCGATAAGGAAATTGATCGTCCCCTCTTTCAGCCATTTCAGATTTTCTTCCAGGAAATCATTGGCGATCACATGCATAGTTTTATCCTTTCCAAGCTTCTGCAAGGTCTGGCAGACACCCTTTACACCATGACCCGCAATATAGATCCCGGTCAGCTCCGGATAAAGCTCCAGAAATTCTTCCACAATCTTGGATGCCACCCATTCGTCATCATAAGAATACCTTATATCCACGATCTCGATTCCCGGAAAGCTTTCTTTGATCTCTGTCGTAAATCCTTTCTGCCTGCTGATCAGACCAGGATTGGCAACCTGTCCGGAAATTATGGCAACCTGCCCGTTTCCGCCTGTCATCTCCCCCATCAGACCTGCTGCCGTACGACCGGCCTGAAAGGTATCCTGTCCCACAAAGCATAACCTTTTTGTATCTTCCAGATCCGCATTAAAGGTAACTACCGGAATTCCATACTCTTCCTGATACTGATTGATCCTCGCTCTCAAAAGCTGATCTTCTGATGGAGTCAGCGCGATTCCATTAAAGCCCTCTTCCCGGAGTTCTTCCATTGCAGCCATTACTTTTTCCGGTTCCACGCCCTCGATCTCATAGATCTTTACTGTTCCGCCAAAGCTCTCCACTTCTTCTTTTGCTTCCAGGACCCCATTTAAAACCTGCTGCATAAAAGGAGTCTCCATATACTGAAGGATCACACCGATACGGATCTTTCTCTTTGCCATGGCAAGGGCACGACCGGCACGGCTGGGCTGGTATCCCATCTCCCGGGCGATCCTTTTGATCCTTTCTTCTACTTCCGGGCGGATACGGCCTCTGTTGTTCAGTGCCCTGTCCACAGTGCCTCTTGAAACTCCTGCTGCTTCCGCAATCTGTTGTAATGTTACTGCCATATTTTACCCTCCAAAACCTCTCCTGTGTGCTTTGTGTTCACGCGCACGCTCTTTTATCTCATTATACACATTTACACTTTCTCAGGCAATCCCTGATTTCATTATTTTTATAATTTTCCTTTACGATCAGACAGGCCCGGCATAAACAGGTGCATTCCCTCAGCCAAAAATGCTTCCGAAAAAATCTCCGGAAGCATTTTTATCATTGCAAAACAGATCCCTTTGTCAGTCCAGAAGCTCCTGTACCATCTCGGGGGTAAAGGTTACAGCCTTCACATGATCCACCTCGATCTGATACAGAGCATTGGCCGCAATATGCTCCGCAGCCTGCTCCAGATCACGGATTCCTGTGGTATCTTCAAATTTCTTAATTACTGCGTCCAGCGCCTCATCCGTTACGATACATTCTTCCTGTTTCAGGCTCATACGTTTCAGAACCTTGGGAAGCGCAAATCTGGAAAAGATGATCTTCTTTTCCTCCGGTGTGTAATCCGGAATATCGATCACTGCAAAACGTGACATCAGAGGTGCGCTGATCTGTGCCTTATCATTGGCTGTGGCAATAGGATAGACACCAACTGTCGGAACCATACATTCCATATAGTTATCTGTAAAACCAAGGTTATCCAGCAGTGTCAGAAGCACGTCTGCCGGATTTCCGTTTCCTTTACCTGATGCAGCCTTGTCAAGCTCATTGATGATAAATACCAGATTGGATTCTCCTGCCATGGAAAAAGCCTCCATGATGATTCCAGGCTTGGCATTTGCATAAACACGAGAGCTTCCTGTAAGCTGTTCCGGATCATTGATCGAACTCATATCCAGGGTTGTCCACGGCATTTTCAGGATTCTTGCAACTGCATAAGCGATCTGAGATTTACCGGTACCTGCCGGTCCTACAAGAAGCAGTCCGTAAGCAGGAAGTGTATGAGTACGGTTGATCTGAATGATCGTCTCAATGATCCTCTGTTTTACACGCTCCATTCCATAAAGCTCCTCATCCAGGATACGACGTGCTTCCTTCGGATCAATAGACTCAAAATAATTATGCTTCCACTGAATATTCATCATGATGGAAAGTGCTCTCTGGGCATGGCGTCTTTCCTCCTGAGAAACCTCATGAGAACGGGCAACTGCCAGATTTCTTCTTGCCCAGAGACGGATATTATCCGGCATAGTCTTTCCGGCACAGTTCATAAAGTCGGTGATACTCTGAATACTGGTAAGCTTCATATCGTCACCGTCTTCTTCCTCCTCATCGTTCTCATTTTCTTCTGCCGGCGCACTGCTTGCAAACAGACGCTCGATCATAAACTGAAGAAATCCGTCCTCAGCAGAAAGCTTGGTGCCTCCGCCAAAAGCGATCTCGCGGATTTTGTAAACAGCATATCCTTCTTCTGTATTCTGTCCTGAAAGACGGATGTTGATATGATTTTCTCCGAGCCATTTGATCAGGCTTGTAAAACGGGAATCGATCTTCAGGATGTCTGCCGGAAAAACACCGTCCTCTTCCTTAAACTCAAATGCAGTCTGCTTCGCAGGATTGGAAAAATATCCGCAAGAATGATGTTTCCACTCTCTTTTGCTGTTATCCAGGATCAGCATCGGTTTCTCCGGTGTGGCTTTTGTTTCATTAGAACGAAATGTTGTATATGTGCACTGGCTTTTTGTCTCTTTTTTATCTGCCGGCGCTGCGCTGAAATCAAAAACTGGCATATTTTTTACTCCTCTTTCTCTGAAAAATATCTTCATTCAGTTTATCATGGATTGGAAATCTCAACAACTGCTGATATAATTTTTTATGCATTTTTTGTATTCGTCATTTTTCCGTAAGTTGTTTAAACAATTTTGCAGTTTGCCGATTGACACTGCCTGTAAACTATGTTATCGTGCAATCATGTCTGCTTTCACTTTTACGAAAGCTGACACAGTTACCATGTATGTGATTTACTGTTTTTCACGTCATTGTAATTGTATTTTTTTGGAGGAGGAAATGAGAAATCAACTTTCACAGCAGGATGATTTTTATCCACAGATCGTTAAGCTTGTCATCCCCATCATCATTCAAAATCTGCTAAGTGCAGCGGTCAATTCCGCCGATGTTATCATGCTGAACTTTGTAGGTCAGTCATCCATCTCCGCAGTATCCCTGGCAGCGAATTATTCCAATGTCCTGTTTATGGTTTATTACGGTCTTGGTACGGGAGCCACCCTGCTTTGTGCCCAGTATTATGGAAAGGGAGATTACAAAGCCATTCAGATCATCGAGGGAATCGCTCTTCGTTTTTCCATGATCATCTCTGTTCTCGTGGCACTCGTTGCATTTACCATGCCACAGATGATGATGAAACTGTTCACCAACGATCCGGAGCTTCTGGCCATTGGTTCTTCCTATATTCGCATTATGGGTATCACCTATATCTGCTGGGGTATGACGGAGGTTTATCTGGCTGTTCTTCGAAGCATTGGACGGGTGACTACCAGCATGGCGATGAATATGCTGGCCTTTGGACTGAATATTCTTTTGAATGCGACTTTTATCTTCGGATTGTTCGGAGCACCCAAGCTTGGTGCTACCGGTGTGGCTATTGCTACTGCACTTTCCAGAATGATCGAGCTGATCGCCTGTTTTATTGTTTCTGCTTTCAGCAAAAATGTCCGACTGGATCTCCGATGTATGTTCACAAAAAGCAAACTGCTGTTCAGTGATTTCGTGCGGCTTTCCCTGCCGGCTCTTGGCAATGATATTTCCTGGAGTATTGGTTTTTCCATGTACTCTGTGATCCTGGGGCATCTTGGTACGGATGCGGTTGCTGCCAATTCTCTGGTTGTAGTAGTCCGTAATATCGGCTCTGTTTTCTGTTTCGGTATTGCCAGTGCAGGAGGTATCCTTCTAGGCAATGTTATGGGGCAGGGCGATCTGGAACGTTCCAGGCGTTATGCTTCCAAAACACTGAAGCTTACTGTTATTGCAGGTTTTTTGGGCGGACTTATCGTTCTTGCCATCACACCGTTCGTAATGAGATTTGCGTCCCTGACACCCACTGCCATGCATTATCTGAAATATATGCTTCTGATCAACAGCTACTATATTATGGGGTCTGCCGTAAATACAACCCTGATTGCTGGTGTGTTCCGGGCAGGTGGTGATACAAAGTTTGGTCTGATCTGTGATACCATTGATATGTGGGTATATGCAGTACCCCTTGGATTCTTCGCTGCTTTTGTACTGAAGCTGCCGGTTATGTGGGTGTATTTTCTGCTCTGTACGGATGAATTTGTGAAGTGGCCATGGGTGATCAAAAGGTATCTCAGTGGGAAGTGGGCTAAGAATATTACCCGCGAGAATATATTTGAAAATAAATAGAATACAGAAACATTTTAGACGGCTGGAATCTGCGTTATTTTTCAAAAATTCGCTGTTTGAGCGAAGAAAGTTTCGGACTTTTGGAAAATAACTTTAGCAGGTTCCGGCCGTTCGTTACTCAACTACCGCTGCAGTCCTTCTATCACCATCTCTGTCAGACGCACAACACTTCCCTGCACCTCCCGGATCTCTTTCTCCGAAATACCATCCTTATGAAATCCCCCGGTGCAAACCACTCTCTTTCCCAGCTCTTTCGAAACCTGCTCCGCCATCCACCGGCAGATCACCTCGTCCTTATGTCCCGGAAAATTCAAAACTGAAGAAGTCGCACTCACAGAACCATCCCCTGTCAGAGACACTCTCGGTTCCGTCTGCACCACACATCCCAGATGAGGTCTCTCTCCGCCTTTCAGACAGATAAGCACATCCTCTCCAACAAATGCAGCACTGACCTCCAGCTTACAGCCTGCAGTCTCCACACACTCTTTTACAATCCATTCCATCTGCGATACTCCTTTGCTTCGATCCCAAACGGTTCCAAAAGCTTTGCCGCAATATGATACACCATATCATCAATGCTCTCCGGTTTATGATAAAACGTCAGCATCGGCGGAATGATCCGCACTCCCGGAAGCATGGAAAGCTCATAAAGATTTCGGAGATGAATCCCGCTTAACGGTGTTTCTCTGGCTGCCAGCACCAGTGTTCTCTGTTCCTTGACCGTCACATCTGCCGCACGCAGAATAAGATTATCCGCATAGCCACTGTGGATCCCCGCGATCGTCTTCATGCTGCAGGGCACGATCAGCATCCCCTCTGTTTTGAAAGAACCACTGGCCGGTTTTGCCCCAATTTCTCCCGGTGCACATACATGATCTGCCAATCGTTTCACATCCTCCGGTTCCAGCTCCGTCTCCTGGCGAAGAGTCAGCTCTGCACTGGAACTCATGATCAGATAAGACTCAAAATCCAGATTCTCCCGGATGATCTCCAGACATTTTACAAGGAGCGGCAGGCCGCTTGCACCTGTCGCACCAACTATAATTCTCTTTTTCATTTTTTCAGCCATTTCTCCGGATCCAGTTCCATAAAACGGGCTCTGTGAAAATCTTCCTTCAGATCATAAGGCACCGTACAGTCAAAAATAGTCTTGCATGCAATTCCATGATCACGGATACTTGGAGAAAATGCAGGATCATTAGACGGATCAAGAGGATGACAACGGACACCCGGAATGGTGATCACATCCACATCCCCCTGGAATCTCGTATTCATCGCCCAAAGTACGTCATTCATATCAAAGCAGTCCACATCTTCATCTACCAGAAATACATTTTTCAGCTCACTGAAGGCGGAAAATGCAAGAAGTGCAGCCTGACGCTGTCTTCCCTCATCACTTTGAGAAAGCTTTTTAAACTGAAGGACAGCCATATACTTTCCACCTCCGGCACTGCTGCAGTATACGTTCTGAAGTCTTCCAGGCATTGCTTTTTCCACCATGCCATAGATGCTGGCCTCTGTAGGGATTCCCGCCATGGATACGTGCTCCTCACTTGGCCCGATACAGGTCTGCATGATCGGATTTTCACGATGTGTCACTGCTGTAACCTTGATCAGCCAGCACTGATCACTTGCAGGCCCTGTATATCCCGGAAACTCCGGCATGGCGTATCCGGTATTGCTGTTCTGATCTTCCTTTACACGCACACCCGGAATCACTTCTCCCTCGATCACGTATTCCGCATTGGCGATGGCACGCTCGTTAACGGTTAAACATTTACAGAGTTTCACCGGCTCTTTGCGCAGTGCACCGGCTACAGACAGCTCATCATACCCCAGTGGTGTTGTAGGCGGCTCAAAACAGGAACCGATCTCAATAGCAGGATCAACTCCGATACTGATAGAAATCGGCAGCCTTTGTCCCAGCTCCTCAGCACGCTCTGCCATTGCTCCGATATGTCTGGCACCAGGTGTAAAGAAAATGGAAAGCTCATCTTTTCCCTGAATGCAAAGACGATGAATGGTCACATCGTGAACTCCAGTATCCGGGTGTGTGGCGTAGCACATGCCAAGTGTGATATACGGGCCCGCATCATCCGGTGTGTTCGTTGGCGCAGGAACCAGCTTATAGAGGTCAAAATCCGGATCTGCTGCCTTATGCACCACCTGCTGACACGGTGCATCACTTTCAAGATCGACCGGTGGAATTGGATTCTCCACGCTTTTGCAGAGCATCTTTCCAAGATTTTCCGGCTGAGTGTCAAGTAAAGCAGCAACCCTTTTTCTGCTTGCCAGAAGACCGATAGCTACTCTTGCATCCGGGTGTCCTTTTATACGATTAAAGATCATGGCAGGTCCTTCCTTTGTGGGACGCTTCACCGTTCCACCGGCTCCTACATAACGATATACCCCTGCAAGCTCTGCCATCGGATCAACTTCCACCTCTGTTTCGATCAGCTGATCTGGCATCTGCTCCAGAAGTGCCAGAGCACTTCTCAGATCTCTTACTTTTTCTGCCATAAAAAACCTCCTGCGTTATCTTTATATTACTGTTCACTCCGTTCTCAGTAACATCTTTATTTTCTTATGTTATTTTATCTCTTTTTTACATGGTGAATCAATTCTTTCTATGATATAATTGTTTCCAATATGGAATGATTTGTCACTATTTTCTAAAAGGCAGGTGTTACCATGACTCTTGAACAGATCGACTATTTTATCTGTGCAGCTCAATCCCGGACTTTTTTTGATGCTGCAGAAGCTATGCATATCTCCCAGTCCTCCCTTTCCAAGCAGATCATGAAACTGGAAAAAGAACTGGAGCTTACCTTATGGGACCGCAGCAAGCGTACTGCTGTGCTTACTCCTGAAGGAGAGTTTTTTTACAAAGAAGCACTTAAGATTTCCAGACAGTATCATCGTTCTCTGGAAGCAGTGTACCATTTTAAGGACAGTAAGCTCCAGGCACTTCATATTGGAACACTTCCTTTTCTTTCTCAGTACCATCTTACTTCTGTGATACACAGTTTTTGTGATACACACCCGGAGCTTTCTTTTTCTCTGAAGGAGGTAGAAGACGAAGAACTTCTTTCCGGTCTTGAAAAAGACTTTTTTAATCTGATCTTTGTACGAAAACACATGATAGACCCGGAGCTCTATACTTTTCATGCTCTCACAGCAGACCGTCTGGTTGCTGTTTTTCCTGAAGCTCATCCCTCTGCGTCCAAAAAATCGGTCTCTCTTTCCGAACTGAAAAAAGAATCTTTTATCCTGATGCCTCCGCACACCTCCATTTACCGTTTCTGTATGCAAAGTTTTCATAATGCAGGGATCCACCCTCAGCTTCTGCGTACTGCCCGCGCAGAATCTATTGTCAGCGCAGTGGAAATTGGCGAAGGGATCAGCCTTCTTACAGAAAGCAGCTTTCAGTTCTTTCGTCAGCCTTCGCTTGTTGCTGTCCCGGTTAATGGACTGAAAAAGCTATCTGTTGGAATTGCCCATAAAAAAAATATGGCTCTCACAACCTCTGCAGAATGTTTTCTGCAGTTTGTGAAAAGCCATATGTAAGGTATTTTTTCTATAATCCAAGCATCATTCCCACACCATGTACCGCAAACGCAACGATCCATGCAGTGGCACACTGTACTGCTACAATACCGGCGGCAGCTCTTACAGTTCCCATCTCCCGACGCACAGTTGCAATAGCTGCAACACAGGGTGTATAGAGCAAGGTAAAGATCAAAAATACGTAAGCAGTAAACGGTGTAAACAACGTCTGAAGCAACGCCGTATTTCCGCCCAGAAGGACTGTCAGCGTAGACACAACACTCTCTTTTGCCATAAAGCCCGTGATCAATGCGGTGGATACTCTCCAGTCACCAAAGCCCAGCGGAGCAAAAAGTGGTGCCACGATGCTTCCGATCTTTGCCAGAAGGCTCTGATCTGTGCTGGTAACAAGGTTAAGACCTGCATCAAAGTTCTGCAGGAACCACACGATCAGCGTTGCCGCAAAAATAATTGTAAACGCTTTCTGGATAAAGTCCTTCGCCTTTTCCCAGATCAGCTGTCCTACACTTTTTGCAGAAGGAAGCCGGTAATTGGGAAGCTCCATGACAAACGGAACCGGCTCTCCCTTATATTTCGTCTTTTTCAGGATCAGCGCATACAGGATCCCGCAGAGAATTCCTGCAAAATAAAGGCTGATCATCACAACTCCTCTCCACTGCTTCGGGAAAAATGCACTGGTGAGAAGTCCGTAGATCGGAAGCTTGGCACTGCAGCTCATAAACGGAGTAATCAGGATCGTCATTTTCCGGTCACGTTCACTGGATAATGTTCTGGTTGCCATAATGGCCGGCACCGAACAGCCGAATCCGATCAGCATCGGCACAAAGCTTCTTCCGGAAAGTCCGATCTTTCGAAGGAGCTTGTCCATAACAAAGGCTACACGAGCCATATATCCGGTATCTTCCAGGATTGACAGGAAGAAAAACAAAGTAACGATCGTAGGAAGAAATCCGATCACGCTTCCGATACCGCTTAAAATTCCATCCACAACCAGTGACTGCAGTACTGAGCTGACACCTGCCACCTCCAGTCCCCTGCCAATAAGTGCAATTACCCAGTTCACGACCATAGTCATTCCGTCTGAAAGCCAGGCTCCCAGATAATTAAACGTCATCACAAATACAATTGCCATAATTCCCACAAAACAGGGAATTGCTGTATATTTTCCGGTAAGGATACGATCTATGGCGACACTTCGTTTATGTTCACGGCTTTCTGCCGGTTTTACCACAGTTTTCTCACAAAGCTTTTCAATAAAATTGAAGCGCATGTTCGCAAGAGCTGCCTCACGGTCCAGACCGCCATCCTTCTCCATAACATGTACCAGCCCATCAAGAACCTTTTTTTCACCTTCAGGCAAATCCAGACGTTTTTCGATCAGAGAATCTTTCTCTACGATCTTCGTAGCTGCAAAACGTACAGGAAGTCCTGTTTTTTTTGCATAGGGTTCGATCAGATGAACGGCTGCATGGATACATCTGTGAAGTGCGCCTACCGGATCCTTCGGTGACTGATTGTCAGTACAGAAATCAATTCTTCCTGGTGCTTCTCTGTATCTTGCAACATGGACTGCATGATCGATCAGCTCATCAATTCCTTCATTCTTCGCTGCTGAAATAGGTACAACCGGAATTCCTAAAATCTCCTCCAGTTCATTGATCCGAACAGAGCCTCCATTTGCCCTTACCTCATCCATCATATTTAAGGCCAGCACCATTGGGATTCCAAGCTCCATCAGCTGCATGGTAAGATAAAGATTTCTCTCAATATTGGAAGCATCTACAATATTAATGATTCCTGTCGGCTTCTCATTCAGCAGAAAATCTCTTGTTACGATCTCCTCGCTGGAATACGGGGAAAGTGAATAGATTCCAGGAAGATCCGTTACCGTTGCCTCCGGATGCCTCCGGATGCTTCCTTCTTTCTTGTCAACAGTTACACCCGGAAAGTTACCAACATGCTGATTGGAGCCTGTCAGCTGATTAAAAAGAGTTGTCTTTCCACAGTTCTGATTACCTGCCAGTGCAAACGTGATCGGTTCCCCTTTGGGAATCGTATCACCGATCCGGTTCTTGCGATAATCTCGAGCCTTTCCAAGTTCTCCCACACCAGGATGAGCAATCGGCTGATGCCGTTCATTTTCTTTCTTCGTTTCCGTCATGGATTCGATCGATACGATCTCAATCTTTGCAGCTTCCGCCAGCCGCAATGTCAGCTCATATCCGCGCAGCACAAGCTGTACCGGATCTCCCATAGGAGCTGTTTTACGAAGAGACACTTCTGTCCCCGGTGTAAGCCCCATATCCAGAAGATGATGTCTCAGCTCCCCCTCGCCACGAACACTGATGATTCTGCCACATTCTCCAGTCTTTAATTTGTCCAGTGTCATATTGTCACCTCATCATAAGTACAATTTACATGGTCAATACATATATCTGTATTATCCACTGGTACATCGTTTCGTAAATAACTATATCAATCGGATTCACAGACAAGTGAATGGTATAGTTATTTCAAAAACGATGTATTAATATAAATGTAACACAATTTAAGTTATTTGACAATAACTGATTAATCTGATAAGTTTCATATAAATAATACCAATTCAAAAGTTATTTATCATTAACATTTATATTTTTTCTCACTTTAGCACAATTCCTGTTTGATAAACAAACATCTTCATATTTTTTTCAGACATACAATAACATCCATGTATATTCCCGCAATAAAAAAGCGCAAACGACATATTATCTGTCGTCTGCGCCTTTTTATTGCGAGAACCGCTTCGGTGAATCCTTACTCACCAATTAACCAATTGTACATTTCCTCATACTGGCGTGCGGAATTGTTCCAGGAAAAATCTGCAGCCATCGCGCGATCTACCATTTTATTCCATTCACGTTTCTTGTCATAATATACACTCTCTGCATAACGGATCGTAGCAAGCATTTCATGTGCATTGTAATTTACGAAGGAGAATCCTGTTCCGGTTCCCTCGAATTCATTGTACGGGACAACTGTATCCTTCAGACCACCGGTCTCTCTGACGATCGGAAGAGTTCCATAACGAAGGCTCATCAGCTGGCTTAAGCCACATGGCTCAAACAGTGACGGCATCAGAAATGCGTCAGATGCTGCATAAATTCTGTGAGACATTGCCTCATCATAGTAGATCTGTGCAGATACCTTGCCATGATACTTCCAGTCAAAATGACGGAACATATTCTCATAACGTTCCTCACCGGTACCAAGAGCAACGATCTGAACCGCATCCTGACACAGTTCGTCCATAATATAAGCGATCAGATCAAATCCCTTCTGATCTGTCAGGCGGGATACAATACCGATCATCATAGCTTTCGGATCCTGCTCAAGTCCAAGATCTTTCTGAAGCTGGATCTTGTTCTTGATCTTCTCCTTGCGGAAGTTCTTTGCATTGTAGTTCTTGGTGATATTCGGATCTGTCTCCGGATTGAATTCATTGTAATCAATACCATTTACAATACCACGCAGGCTGTTGGCTCTCGCATTGAGAAGTCCGTCCAGCTTCTCACCATAAAACGGTGTCTTGATCTCTTCTGCATAGGTATTACTTACTGTGGTAATGGCATCTGCAAATACCATACCGCCCTTTAGGAAGTTTGCGTCCTTGTATGCTTCCAGTTTATCCGGCGCAAAGTAGTAATCGGAAAGGCCTGTGATATCCTTAACAGTCTTAACATCCCATACACCCTGAAATTTCAGGTTATGTATTGTCATAACAGTCTTGATTCCACGGAAGAATTCATTCTCCTGGAAAGAATCGTGAAGGTAAACCGGAACAAGTCCTGTCTGCCAGTCATGACAGTGGATGATATCCGGTCTGAATCCGATCACCGGAAGAACCGATAACACAGCTTTGGAAAAGAAAGCAAATTTCTCAAGATCCCATGGTACGCTGTCATATGGTTTCGGACCGCTGAAATAATATTCATTGTCAATGAAGTAAAACTGGATCCCGTCATACTGCATCTGCATAATGCCTACATAGCAGTTCTTAAATCCCAGATCCATATAAAAATGGGTCACATACTCCATTTTGTCTTTCCATTCCTGTTTCATACAGGCATATTTCGGTAAGATCACGCGGATATCAAAATATTTTTTGTCAAAGCACTTAGGCAGTGAGCCGGCAACATCAGCGAGTCCTCCTGTTTTGATAAAAGGTACTGCTTCTGATGTAGCAAACAGAATTTTTTTCATCTGTATTCCCCTCCCTGGGTACACCCGTTTTTATTTATGATTATACTCCAAAATTCATCTAATTTAAAGACCGATTTTTATATTCTAGTCTGATTTTATCTGCGATCAGTGCTATAAATTCAGAATTCGTGGGTTTCCCTTTTCCGGTGCTTACAGTATATCCAAACAATTCATCAATGGTATCCATCTTTCCCCGGCTCCATGCCACCTCGATCGCATGTCGGATCGCCCGCTCCACTCTGCTCGGTGTTGTCTGATGGCGTTTCGCAATGGTTGGATATAATACCTTGGTAATGGAATTGAGCATTTCCATGTCATTGACAGACAAAATGATCGCATCCCTTAAATACTGATACCCCTTGATGTGTGCCGGAACTCCGATCTCATGAATGATATTCGTCACATCGGTTTCCAGATTCCTCTCCGGCTGAGGCTTTTTGGTTTCTGTGATACCTGGCCTTGCAATCTCCCGCACTCTTCTGTCCCCAATCTTCCGAATATGTTTGATCCGGTTTAAAAGTGTGGTGTTGTCAAAAGGCTTCAAAACATAATAGTCTGCTCCAAGACTGAATGCATCCTCTGTAATCCTCTCCTGTCCAATTGCAGATAATACGATAAACACTGGAACTTTTTTGACATTTGCGTTATGGGAAAATTTCTCCATAACGGAAAGGCCGTCCATCTTCGGCATAATGATGTCGAGAATCACCACATCCGGCTCCTTATCTTTGATTATGTTACAGATTTCTTCTCCGTTGTGTGCTTTTCCGACCAGTTCAAGGTCTTTATCTTCTTCGATCATCTGACCGAGCATGTCTGTCATTTTCGCGTTATCATCAGCAATTGCAACATTTAATTTGTCCATGAGGACCCTCCTAACTTCTATCTCCTTGGGTTTCCAGACATACCCCCTGTCACCACGGCAGTAACCGACACTGTTAGCTGCCTGCGCTTTCCCCTTGCTGGCGACAAAATTATTATAGTGGAAATCCTGTAGTAAAATCAAGATAAAAGTAGTTATTTTATCACACTTTCGTACGATATTTTTCGACATTTTTTCTCTTATATATCACAAAATTCACCAAAATGTAGGTATTTCAATCTGTATCCGGCATTTTTCCCCATATAAAAAAGAGGCACTTTTCCCGGACTTTTTCCATGTTTTTGTGCCTCTTTCCTCAACTGCAGATTATGCATTGCC
The DNA here is from genome assembly GCF_003479245.1 of Ruminococcus sp. AF17-12. NCBI lineage: Bacteria > Bacillati > Bacillota > Clostridia > Eubacteriales > Oscillospiraceae > Ruminococcus > Ruminococcus sp. AF17-12. The sequence goes on along the minus strand of NZ_QUGY01000013.1, from coordinate 88,081 downwards.
TGTCATATTTTCAATAAAAATCCCATATCCGCCGGTAGAATCCTGCACAAATACATGAGTCACGGCACCAAAGAGTTTTCCGTTCTGAAGCACAGGACTTCCAGACATTCCCTGAACGATCCCACCTGTTTTTTCCAGGAGTTCTTTATCTGTAATCTGGATCACGAAGCTCTTATTAGAATCCTCATGGTTCATATCGATCCTGGTGATCTCCGCGGCATATTCTTTTACTTCGCCGTCTGTGCAGCAGAGAACAGATGCGGGTCCAATTTTCAGATCCTGTTTGTAACCCACAGGAATCTTCTTCAGATCCAGATTTTTCACCTGATCAGCATCCACAGTTCCAAAAATGCCGTTTTTACTGTTTTCGGAAATCTCACCCAGGATATTGTCAGCTTCGTATCGGATCAGACCAGATAGTTCTCCAGGATTTCCTTTTTCTCCTTTCCGGATCCCCAGAATCTGGGCGTTGTAAAGATTTCCATCTGCGATACTTAAAAGTTCGCCGGTATCCACATCGCTGATCCCGTGACCAAGAGCACCGAACCCTCCATTTTCGTCCACATAAGTCAGGGTTCCGATTCCCTGTGTATCGTCCCTCACCCAGATGCCAAGCTTATAGTTTCCTTTCTCATCTTTCACAGGCGTCAGGGACAGGGGAATCGTCTCCTTTCCCCGGCGGACCTTCAGTGTTACAGATTCTCCGCAAAGATCTGCAAGATCCTCCAGAAGATCCTGCTTGCACTGGATCCGGTTCTGATCAAAAGCCACAATATAATCTCCCGGCTTTACAATGTCCCGGGCCGGTTCTTCCATCTCACCACTTTCCGAAAGAATCTCGCCTGTATCAATGATCAGAACTCCTTTCGTCTGCATATAAATACCTACTGCATCTCCGCTTGCATATACTTCTTTTGCAGTTATATTTTTTACCTTCACATCTTTAAAAGGGATCACTCCCAAGAGTCTGCAGTGCAACTTATAGCTGTCTTTTCCTGAAACGGTGATCGCATCATCAAAGCTGATAAAAGGGCGTTTAAGAAGATTGGCTACGTCCCGGCTGTCCTCATGATCCACCAGGATCTGATCCGGGATCTTTCTGTCCAGAAGCCGGTAGCCCAGCCATCCCATCAGAATCAGATCCAGCGCAAGAAATACAAGGAGCCAACATCGGTATTTTCTTTTTCTGTTCATCTTACGTCACATCCTTTGTAATTTTCTGATACAAGCAAATCCCCACCCACTGCCTATTGCTTTTCGCAACTGAAGCAGGGGACTGACTTGATTCGGTTAAAAAAGAGGACCGACCTTTCGGCCGTCCTCTCTTAGTATGTAACGTATAAATTATTTCAGTCTTGTATTTTTTTGTTGCTGTGCCAATTCCTTCATCTCTCTTGCATTTCCAAGAACAGCCGGCGTGATCTGGGCACCGCCCAGAAGTCTGGCAAGCTCACGAACAGATTCCTCTCCTTCCAGAGGATGGATCTGGGTGATAGTTTCTGTTCCTTCTACATGTTTCTCAATCTCAAAATGGGTATCTGCCATTGCTGCGATCTGTGGAAGATGTGTGATACAAAGCACCTGCCTGTGCTGTCCGATCACTGCCATTTTTTCAGAGACCTTCTGTGCAGTACGCCCACTGATCCCTGTATCGATCTCATCAAAGATCAGTGTATCGATCTGATCTTTATCTGCAAGGATCGCTTTGATGGCAAGCATGATCCTGGAAAGCTCACCACCGGATACGATCTGTCCCAGCGGTTTTCTGCTCTCACCTGGATTTGTGGAAATCTCATATTCCACCGCATCATAACCATTATCTGTATAATTTTTTCTGCGGTCAAAACGAATAGAAAAATCCACATCCTCAAAATTCAGTTCCTTCAATCCTTCGATAATCTTTTCATCTAGCTGCTTACTGTATTCTTTCCGGATCTCTGAAAGTTCATGCGAAGCTTCCTCAAGAATCTTTTCTGCCTGCATAAGTTTTTCTTTCAGTAACCGGAAATTTTCTTCGAATCTTTGAAGTTTTTCTAATTTTTCCTGCTGTTCCTTCTGATAAGACAAAATTTCATGGATCGTCTGTCCATACTTTGCCTTCAGACTATTGATCAGATCCAGTCTTTTTTCTGTTTCAAAAAAAGTTTCTTCGTCAAAAGTCAAACTATCCATATAAGAGGACAGATCACGGCAGAAGTCACTGAGAAGTGAATCGATTTCCACAAGAGCTTCCTGTAAAGGTGCAAGCTCCTTATCGTAATCTGCAATTCTTGAAAACTCTTTCAGGGCATTTCCGGTCATATCTGCGGCGCCCTGTTCATATCCGGTCATCCCACGAACCATTTGTGCTGTTTCCATGATTCTTCTGGCATTGCTCAGCTTCCGGTAGCGGTCCTCCAGTGTTTCGTCCTCTCCCGGAATAAGAGCTGCCTCCTCGATCTCATTGATCTCAAATTCCAGAAAGGCTTTTTCACGGTTGCGCTGTTCCTCATCCATATCCAGTGCTTTCAGCTGATCCACACAGTCCCGATACTCCTGATAAGCTTTCCGGACCTTCTCCCTGGCAGGAAGGATCTGTTCTTTTCCGTATACATCCAAAATAGCCAGCTGGCGGTCTCCATACAGAAGTGACTGATGCTCATGCTGTCCGTGAATGTCCAGAAGACAGGCTGCTGCTGCTTTCATCTGGCTGACAGTACTTGTCTCTCCGTTAATCTTGTTGATACTTCTGCCGTCCATGATCTTGCGGGACATCAGCACCTGTCCGTCTTCCGGATAGATGTCAAGCGCCGCAAGGGACTCTCTGGCTTTCGTGTTTTCAACCTGAAACAGCAACTCTACCAGGGCATAGGAAGCATTTTCACGAATCATGCTTCTGGAAGTTTTTCCACCCAAGATAAGCTGTATGGATCCTAACAGAATGGATTTTCCGGCTCCGGTCTCACCAGTTAAGATATTTAAGCCTGGTCCGAATTCCACCTCTGATTCCTCTATCAGTGCAAGATTTTTTACATGCAGATGTACTAACATTGATTTCCTTTCTGGTATAAAGCATTTACATATTCTGTCATTTTATTTTCCTCTGGATAAGATCCCGCCAAGCTTCTGAACTACACCCGGTGCCTGTTCAGAGGTTTTCACCACACACATAATGGTATCATCTCCGGCAATACATCCCAGGATTTCCGGCCATTTCATAGCATCAAGAGCTGCTGCTGCCGCCATGGCCATTCCCGGAATTGTTTTTACCACTACGATATTCTGTCCGATGTTCATAGCGATCACTGCATCTTTCAAAACTCTGGAATATTTATCACTTAACACATCCGGTGTATGTTCTTCCAGGATCGCATATCTGGACTTTCCGTTGCTGCCTGCAACCTTTGTCATTTTCAGAGCACGGATATCTCTGGATACGGTAGCCTGCGTAACCTTAAAACCGGCCTCATTCAGTCTTGCTGCAAGTTCTTCCTGTGTATCGATCTCGTACTGACGGATCAGTTCGATAATTTTTTCATGTCTTGCTACTTTCAAAATTGAACCTCCTGCATCAGCTGTTACTCATTTTCTGTCTCAGAACCTCCACAAAGCTCAGATGGTTCAGCTTGAGGATTTTTGTCCTGACTGTGGCTTTCCGGATCACGATCCGGTCACCGGTGACCATGGATATCTGGGTATCCCCGTCGAAAGAGGCCACCGCTTTCTCAATGGTATTATGTCTTCCCTCACCGATCTCTACTGTAACTGCCTCTTCCCCGGAAAGAATGATACTTCGGGTGTTCATAGTATGGGGAGCGATGGGGGTCATGATCATCATACTGGCACTGGGAGAAACCACGGGACCTCCCGCTGACAGACTATATCCGGTAGAACCGGTCGGAGTGGAAATGATGATACCATCTGCATTGTATGAATTCATATATGCATCATTAACATAATTCTTGAAACGGATCACACGGAGATGTCCTTCTCTTCCGATCACAATGTCATTTAATGCGATATCTTTTCCAATAAGTTCTTCTCCACGATAGATCTTTCCTTCCAGCATCATACGATCTTCTAGCTCATAGTCATCTGACAGAAGCCGATCCAGAGCCGGATACACGGAATTTTTATCCACCTCGGCAAGAAATCCCAGAGTTCCCAGATTGATTCCAAGAAGAGGGATATCCAGATGCACCATATCCCTTGCAGCCTGCAGAAGTGTTCCATCTCCACCCAGTACAATAATGCACTGTGTATCCTGCGGAATCCCATCCGGGTCCGTATAATGATACGGTCCTTCCATTTTTTCGGTGATCTTCTGCACATGACACCTGGCACCATGCTTCTCCAGATAGGCAATGATCCTATTAGAAAATGTCAGTTCCGGATCCTTGGCACTGTTTGGAATTATATAAAATCTGTCCATATTGCTTCAGTCCTTTCCAAACATCAGTCCAGCTGTCCGTGGGCTTCCTTTACCACATCCTCTACGGATACGTCAAGACTCACAGGTACTTCTGTTCCTTCCGGATGTTTTTTCAGATGAAGGAGATATTCAATATTTCCTTCAGGTCCCTTGATGGGAGAAAAGGAAAGATGACAGGGCTCCATAAAAATACTCATGGCATAATCTCTGACTTTCTCAATGACTTCTTCATGGACCTTCGGATCACGGACAACGCCTTTTTTTCCGACTTTTTCTCTGCCGGCCTCAAACTGAGGTTTGATGAGACATACGATCTCTCCGTCCTCTGTGAGAAGGTTTCTTACAGGAAGAAGCACTTTTGTAAGGGAGATAAAAGAAACATCGATCGAAGAAAATGCTGCCGGACCTTCCAGATCTTCCGGTACCACATAGCGGATATTTGTTTTTTCCATGCATACAACTCTTGGATCATTCCTGAGTTTCCAGTCCAGCTGTCCATATCCCACATCAATGGAATAGACTTTGACCGCTCCGTTCTGAAGCATACAGTCTGTAAAGCCGCCGGTGGATGCGCCTACATCCATACACACCTTATCCTTAAGTGTCACACCGAAATTTTTCATGGCTTTTTCCAGCTTCAGTCCGCCTCTGCTGACATAAGGAAGAGTCTTTCCTCTTACCTCCAGCTTGACAGTCTCAGCAAACATGGAGCCAGCCTTGTCTTCCTTCTGACCGTTGACATATACTTCCCCGGCCATGATATACGCTTTTGCTTTTTCGCGTGACGGTGCAAGTCCCTGTTCCACCATCATGATATCCAGTCTTTTTTTCATATTATCCTCCAACAGCCCGGCTCTTTATGTGCCGGGCTGTAAAATGCCTCACAGCTTCGTATTCTTCTGCAAAGGCTATGTCCTTTATTTTCTGTTATTCACAAGATTTTCCCAGCTCTGTTCTACCGCATCCAGGATTCCCTGTACATTTAAACCTATTTTCATTCGCTGACGGTCCACCGTTCCATGCTCAATAAAATGATCCGGTATTGCCAGTGGAAGAACTCTTACTTCCGGATGACAGGCTTCCATATAAGCAGATACATGTTCTCCGAACCCACCGCTTTTTACATTCTCCTCCACAGTGACCAAAAGACTGTGGTTCTGCGAAAGCCGATCAAGAAGCTCTGTATCCAGAGGCTTTACAAAACGGACATTGACAAACGTAGCTCCTGCCATTTTGTGATCTCTTATCTCTTCACAGACCTTCTGACAGACAGAAACCATGCTGCCAACCCCGAGAACTGCAATCTCACTGCCTGGAGTGATCACTTCACTTCTGCCCTTCTTAAGTGGCTCATGACATTCTTCCATATCGGTACATGCCAATCCTTTCGGATATCGGATCGCACAGGGACCATCCAGCTCTTCTACTGCAAATTTCAACATCTCCTCAAGCTCTTTTCCATTCTTGGGAGCCATAACTGTCATATTGGGGATCATGGATAAATAAGAAAGGTCAAAGCATCCATGATGTGTTTCACCATCTGCTCCGACAAATCCTGCCCTGTCAATGGCAAAGATCACATGAAGATCCTGCATACATACATCGTGAAGGATCTGATCGATCCCTCTCTGCAGGAACGAAGAATATACCGCAAAAACCGGGATCATTCCCCCAAGTGCCATGCCTGCCGCAAAGGTTACTGCATGTTCTTCCGCAATACCAACATCAAAAAAACGCTCCGGGAATTTCTTCCGGAATCGGTTCAGTCCGGTTCCATCTGGCATAGCAGCTGTAATAGCAACTACTTTTTTGTTCTTCTCTGCCAGAGAACATATTGCACCGGAAAAATGATCCGTATATGTCGGCGCTGTTTTTGCTGCAAGGGGTCTGCCACTCTGGATGTCAAAAGGACCTGTTCCGTGAAAACGCTCCGGATGGGAAGATGCCGGTCCATAGCCTCTGCCTTTTTCTGTAAGGACATGGACAACAACCGGTCCTTCCACTCTCTTTGCCTCATTAAAAAGCTTCATCATCTGACGCATATTATGGCCATCTACCGGTCCCAGATAAGTCAGCCCCATATTTTCAAAAAGCATTCCGGGAATGATCAGCTGCTTGATGCTGCTCTTGGTCTTTCGGACCGTATCTACCACGGCGGTTCCAACATGGGGAATCTTTTTGAGTGTTTTTGTCACGCCGATCTTCATTCCTGTATAAGTCTCAGCTGTACGCAGAGCGCTTAAATAGGTGGACATTCCTCCTACGTTCTTGGAAATAGACATGTTATTATCATTGATGATAATAATAAAATTAGTCTTCAGCTCAGCCGCATTGTTCAATGCTTCATAAGCCATCCCACCGGTAAGCGCACCATCTCCGATCACGGAAACCACATGGTATTTCTCTCCCATCAGGTCTCTGGCACGGACATAGCCAAGTCCTGCGGAAATGGAATTGGAACTGTGTCCGGTATCAAACGAATCACAGTTACTTTCATTCCTTTTTGGAAAACCGCTTAAACCTCCTTCTTTACGAAGATCCTTAAAGCCGTCTTTTCTTCCTGTAAGGATTTTATGTGTATAAGCCTGATGTCCCACATCCCAGATCAGCTTATCCTGTGGAAGATCAAGCACATTATGCAGAGCAAGAGTCAGCTCCACCACACCCAGATTGGATGCCAGATGGCCACCTGTCTCACTTACACTCTGGATCAAAAAGCTCCTGATTTCCTCAGCAAGGCGCGGAAAATCCTCCAATGAAACTTTATGAATATCATTTGGCTTTTTAATTTTTTCCAGAATCATTTGTACCCTTCCTTTGTTCTTTCTATTTCCTGCGGCTGACAAGACTTTCCACAAGAAGATCCAGAAATCCGTTCTTCCTGTCAAGGTCGTCTAAAAGTTCTACCGCATGGTCAGAAAGTTCTTTAACCCTGCTGGCTGCTGCCGGGGCTCCAACAAGGCTTACATAGGTAACCTTGTTGTTTTTTTCATCACTGTGGATCGGTTTTCCCAGTTCCTCCTGGGTACTGGTCACATCAAGGATATCATCCTGGATCTGAAAAGCCAGCCCGATGTTTTCTGCAGCCTGTTCCACAACCTCAAGTTCTTTCTCAGATGCCCCTGCCAGCACAGCACCGGTCATCATGGAAGCCTCGATCAATGCGGAGGTCTTGTTTTTGTAAATATAATCCAGCATCTCGTGTTCCAGAGGTTTACCATCGTTTTCCACATCCACACTCTGTCCACCCAGCATACCGTTGATACCGGTCTTATCTGCAATGATCCGCATGGCGGCTATCACACGGTCTTTATCCCCGGTCAGGTCAAAAGCGGAAAGCATCACTTCGTAAGCTCTGTTAAGGAGTGCCACGCCGCTTAAAACTCCCATGGCCTCTCCGTATACTTTATGCGTAGTCAGCCTTCCTCTCCGGTAATCATCGTTATCCAGTGCAGGGAGATCATCATGGATCAACGAATGTGTATGGATCATCTCCATAGCCGCCATAAAAGGCTCACAAAGCTTATCCTTTCCTCCAAACAGCTCGTAGGTTTCCCTGATCAGGATCGGGCGGAGTCTCTTTCCGCCTGCCGTCATACTGTAATTCATGGCCTCTGCCATGGTTTTTGCAAAACCGGATTCTTCCGGAAGATATTCCCGGATCACATGTTCTGCTTCTTCTGTTCTTCTTTTCAGTTCTTCTTTAAAATTCACGAAATGTCCCATCCTCATTCATCTGAAGCATCTTTTTTTCTACAGTATCCAGTCTTCCGTTCAGATCCTTAAGGAGCTCCATTCCCTGTCTGTAGAGACGGAAAGACTCCTCAAGAGGTGTTTCTTTATCCTCTAGCTTCCGGGCAAGCAGATCAAGCTCCCCAAAAGTATCTTCTATGGATTTCTCTTCTTTCTTTGCTTCTGTCTCTGCCATTATCGCTCTTCCTTCCTGATGCGATCCGCAACTGCTTCTATGACTCCATCGGTTACTGCAATGGAGATCCTGTCGCCTTTTTTTATCTGACTGATCTCTGTCACCGCATGTCCGTCTGAGTCGGACACAAACGCATATCCTCCATTTAGCTTTCTTAATGGAGAAAGTCCCTCAAACCGCTGGATCCATATTGCCAGTTCATGTCTTTTCTCTGTAAGCTTTTGTTCCATGGAAGAACGCAGACATTCCTCCAGCTCCGATGCATACTGACGTTTTTCACGTAACATGGACTCCGGGCTCAGATACTGGAATCTGTTCTCATAGGCCTTAAGTTTTGCGGCAAAAAGTTCTGTCTTACTGTTCATAGCACGCTGCAGACGGTCTCCGTACATATGAAAGCTCTCCAGAACACTGCGAAAATCGTCCACTGCCAGCTCTGCTGCAGCAGATGGTGTAGGTGCCCGCAGATCTGCCACAAAATCCGCAATGGTAAAATCCGTCTCATGTCCCACTGCCGAGATCACCGGTGTCCTGCACTCAAAAATAGCACGGGCAACGCTCTCCTCGTTAAAGGCCCAGAGATCTTCAATAGAGCCACCTCCACGGCCGACGATGATCACGTCCACCCCTGCTTCGTCCAGCATCCGGATTCCCTTTACGATACTCTGCGCCGCTCCCTCTCCCTGCACAAGTGCCGGATAAAGGATCAACTGCAGATATGGATTCCTTCTGCCTGCAATATTGCGGATATCCTGTACTGCTGCACCAGTAGGTGCTGTCACCACGCCAAGGGTATGAATAAAATGAGGAATGGGCTGCTTATATTCCTGGGCAAACATCCCCATATCCTCCAGTTCCTGTTTCAGTGCCAGATACCGCTCATAGAGGGCACCAGCACCCTCCAGTGTGATCTCTTTTGCATAAAGCTGATAACGCCCGTCTCTCTCATATACGTCTACAATTCCGCCTGCGACTACCTTATCCCCGTCCTTCATGCGAAAAGCAAGACCCCTGCGGTGTCCCGCAAACATCACACAGCTTAATGTGCCTGTTTCATCTTTCAGAGAAAAATAAATATGTCCGCTGGTATGGTATTTACAGTTGGATACTTCTCCCTTTACATAGACTTTCCGGAGAAAGTAATCCTGGGTAAACATATTTTTGACATAATGGTTTACCTGACCGACAGAATAGACGTTTCTCATGCGTTCTCTTCCGGGGCCTCTGCTGCCTTCTCTTCTGTATCAGCAGTCTCCTCCTCGTTTTTCTTCTCATCCTTCTCAGATGCGATCTTACCCAGTACTCCATTTACAAAAGAACCGGAAGCATCTCCGCCAAATCTTTTGGCGAGTTCTACCGCTTCATTGATAGCTACTCCTGTCGGTACGTCTGCATCATATTCCATCTCATATACTGCCAGACGAAGTGCTGCAAGATCTACACGGCTCATACGCTTTGTCTTCCATCCACGGCTTGCACTGTTCAGCTGTGCATCGATCTCTTCCAGATGTTCTTTCACATGTGCGTACTTCTTCTTCATATATTCCTGGTCCTGTTCTGAAAGTTCTCCAAGACCTTCAAAATAAAGAGAGAGCTGTTCTGTCATCTCTTCTTCTGAATTAAACTCTGTCATAAACATAAGTTTAAATACATGTTCTCTCTGTTCTCTTCTTCTCATAATTTCCTCCTAAGACGGAAAAAAGGAAAGGTTTACTTTCCTTTTTCGTTCTCCATATCCACGCTGGCAATATGAATATTTACATCTGCAACCTCAAGTCCTGTCATATTCTCAATAGCGGATTTAACCTTCTCCTGAACCTTCTTGCTTGTCTCAAGAATGTTTCTGCCATACTCGATATTCAGTGACAGATCCACGGTAACGACTCCTTCCAGAATGGTTACTCTCACGCCCTTGGACAGATTCTTCTTTCCAAGTTTACTTACCAGCTCATTGGTGATATTTCCTGCCATGGAAGCAACTCCATCCACATCTGTTGCTGCAAGTCCTGCAACGATCGCAACAACTTCATCTGCAATGTGAACTTCACCGATTCCACCCAGATCCTGTATCTTATATGTTGTTCTTTTTTCTGCCATGGGAAACCCTCCTACGGATATAATATTTTTGTTCGTAATTTTATACTATTATATCAAAAAAAGTTATGAAATAAAAGGGCTTATTTACTGAATTCTGTCAGTACCAGCTCAGGGTTTCTATCCTCAACCATGCCAACACTCCATGCATTGACAAAAAGCAGTAACGGATTTCCTTTAAGGTCTGTGACTTTCTTCATATCAGAAGTTCCCACGATCTTGTCTACTTTTACAGTCTCCTTGTTGGCGATCCAGCGGATATGCTCATATGGAAGTGTTTCCAGACGGATATCTACATTGTACTCATTCTCCAGACGGTATTTCAGGACATCAAACTGCAGAATACCTACAACACCCACAATGATCTCTTCCATACCGGTGTTAAACTCCTGGAATATCTGGATCGCACCCTCCTGGGCGATCTGGTTGATACCTTTTACAAACTGTTTTCTCTTCATGGTATCGATCTGACGCACACGTGCGAAATGCTCCGGCGCGAAGGTCGGGATCCCCTCAAAGGCAAATTTCTTTCCAGGTGCGCAGATGGTATCTCCAATAGAAAAAATACCCGGGTCAAAGACACCGATGATATCACCTGCATAAGCCTCCTCCACAACATGACGGGATTCTGCCATCATCTGCTGCGGCTGAAGAAGTCGCATCTTCTTGTCTCCCTGCACATGATAAACCTCTTTGGTCGCATCAAACTTGCCTGAACAGATCCTCATAAATGCGATACGGTCTCTGTGAGCCTTGTTCATATTAGCCTGAATCTTAAATACAAAGGCTGAAAAATCATCACTCATAGGATCTACCGGTCCGCAGTCTGCAGTTCTCGGAAGCGGAGAAGTGGTCATCTTCAGGAAATGTTCCAGAAATGTTTCCACACCAAAGTTGGTAAGAGCAGAACCGAAAAATACCGGTGTCAGCTGTCCTTTGCTGACCTCTTCCTGAGAAAACTCCGCGCTTGCGCCATCCAGAAGCTCGATTTCTTCCATCAGCTGCTCTTTCTGCTCAGGATCCATGACCTCATCTGCACGGGGATCATTAATATCAATCTCTTCTATCACACCTTCCTTGGTGCCCTTCTGTGTATCGGAAAAGGTAAGGATCTTCTTTGTATTACGATCAAACACACCCCGGAATTTCTTACCGGAGCCGATTGGCCAGTTGATCGGACAGGTTGCAATACCAAGCTCTTTTTCGATCTCATCCAGAAGATCAAAAGTATCGTTGGCATCTCTGTCCATCTTATTGATAAAAGTAAAGATCGGAATGTGTCTCATAACACAGACCTTGAAAAGCTTACGGGTCTGTGCCTCAACACCCTTGGATCCATCGATGACCATAACTGCTGAATCCGCAGCCATCAATGTACGGTAGGTATCCTCGGAGAAATCCTGATGTCCAGGTGTATCCAGAATGTTTATACAATATCCGTCATAATGGAACTGAAGAACGGATGAAGTAACGGAAATACCTCTTTCCTTCTCGATCTCCATCCAGTCTGATACTGCATGGCGGGCCGTAGCCTTACCCTTTACACTTCCGGCCAGATTGATGGCCCCTCCATACAGCAGAAATTTTTCTGTTAATGTTGTTTTACCAGCATCCGGATGAGAGATGATGGCAAATGTTCTTCTTTTTTCTATTTCTTTCGTATACTTCGACACGTGAGCCTCCTGTATATTCTCTGATATCTCTATTTTACTATAACCTTTCCTATTCTAGTATAGACAAGGCTTTGCTGTCAAGGCAATTCAGTCGTAAATTCCCTCTGTATCAATAGTCTGATCGTTCTGGATATCTGCAGCCGTCTCTGCGTCCTCAGATGTTTGATCCGCCGGATCGCTTTCCACAGATGCAGCGGTATCCTGCACCTCCTCACCTGTACTTTCCGCATTATCCTCTGCACCTCCCGTATTTTTTTCAGCTTCATCTGCAGTATTTATGACATCCGATGCATTTTTACTTTGACTCAGAGGCGTGATCACAATGCTCTCTGCTGCCACACCGGTTTTCCTCTTTACAATATCCTCGATCTGTGCACGTTTTGCATCCTCCAGATCTGCATCCGGCACCACAACATCCGCAGTTTCACCCGTTAGATTTACGATCACATTTTCAAAGCCCTTCGCCTCCAGAAGAAGCTCTGCAGCCGCCTCTTTTTCTGTAAGATCTGTCATGGAAACCATTGTGTTAATAGCATTCTGTTTTTCCTCTTCGCTGATATCTTTATTACTGATGATCGCCTGCAGGTCCGCTTTGTTCTGGGAACGCACCTGCTCCCTGCTGACTTTTGCCTGTGCTGCAAAATCCGAAGCACCGGTAAGTACGGCCTCGCCCGGGGATGCGGTATCCATCACCTCCGACTGGGTTGTGCCATCTGCCCCGTTCTCATCCAGAAGGGCTGTTTCATCGGTCAGGTCATAATCCACGTCATCCAGGATACTGCTGCTGTCTGTACTCGTCTCCTTATCCTTAAATCCCAGATCCACATCTGCGAAATTCAGATATCCGGCCACAGCAATGAGAATGGCCAGCGAGGTGATGATTACCTGATTTTTCTTCATGATCTTTTTCACTTCTACTCTCCTCATTTCATTTTCATTATTCTAATTTTATTAGCGTCGATCTGAAATAATGCCATAATTGCCTGCTGAATATTCTGGACTGTCACTGCGCTGCCTGCTCCCTGGGCCGCCACCAGCACACCGGTAACTTCATTTTTGCTGCTTATGGAAAAGTTTTCCGTATTTCCCTCATCCCCGGTCATAATGATCACTTCCACTTCTCCGACTCCTTCCACATTGGAAAGCAGTTCCTCAAGGCGGCTCTCCAGGCGGGTTTTCTCCGCATTCTGATTCTCTGCTGTTTTACTGTTCTTTCGGGTTACCGGAAGTCCTGCCACCAGAAGAAGGATTCCCAGAAGAAGGAAAACTCCCCACTCCTTCCATCCCATCCTCAGAAGCCAGGATCTGATACTGTCCTTTCCTGAGTCCGCAGATTCTTTCGAGCTCATTTTTCACCGCCTCCCTCTGTTTTTCTGTGACTGTTCCATAAAGTGTTATGGTCAGCTGAAGTTCTTTCTCCATATCTACTTCTGTTTTTGCCGAAAAAACCCCTTCTTTCCTGAGGATACCCTGAACCTGATCCTTCAACTCCTGTTCATATGCTCCTTTAAGAAATGTTTCCCTTATTCCTTCTGCTTCTGTCTTCATACGTACCTGTTCTTCTCTCCCATAATTATTGCTGAATCCGGACAGAAGTTTTTCACTTTTTCCCACTACGGCAAATATAGGCGTACAGATCAAAAGCACCAACAGAAGCCCCATAAACAGCCGTATATACTGCTCATAACGCTTATCAGGCAGAATATGCAGAAGTGCTGTAGTAAGTACATGAAAAAAAGCCAGGCTTTTCATCCACTGATAAAGTTCTGTTCTCATCCCAAGCCTCCTCCTGCCATCAGGATCAGAAATGTAAGCATACATAAAATTTCCGCAGTAAACAGGATTCTCATCAGAAGTGCACATCCCTCTGCCATGGTACCAAAGGCTTCTACCAGCCGTTTGTCTGATACAGGCTGCGCCGCAGCCGCCAGAAAGCGATAAGTCAGTGACAAAAGTCCATATCGGACCAATGGCCCCGCCCCCACCGCCAGGATCACCAGTAAAAGCGCAATGCCCAGACTGTTTCTTACAAGAACAGCTGTGGTAAGGACCAGTTCCGTAACTGCATTTACCGCGCTCCCGATCCCAGGAAGAGCACCGGCAGTTTTTCCCACAGCACTCCGCTTCAGAGAATCCATTACCGGAGCTACAAGCCCACGCACCACCTGCAGTCCTGCTGCCACTCCAAGTAATGTCCGAAGCCCCCAGGAGATCACCGTCTCGATCAGCTCAGCCATTTTTCCCAGCATTTCTTCCCTGGAAAGATGATTTACAAATCTCAGAAGAATATATAAACTCACTCCGGGAAGCAGTACTTGTTCCAGGATCCATTGAAAAAGCCACACCAGAAGCAGTACTCCCTGATAAAAAGCAGCTGCACTGGATGCACCTGACGCTGCTGCCACTGCCATAAAATACACCGGTGAGAGTTCCTTCATAAACTCCGTGATCCACGCAAGTATTGAAAGCAGTGATGCACTCAAACCGGAAAAACTGTTCATCAGAAGAGTAAAAACAAGAAGATACACCACATAAAAACTGATCTCTCCCACCTGCCCGTTATCAAAGGCACCGGCAAACCCGGAAAAAACGGCAGCGAACAACAGCAGAAGCAGTAACTTCACGATCAGCTCTTTTTCTCTTTCAATGCCATAAAAAAGGAGACTGTGCAAAAATTCCCGCACACTCTCCTCCGAAAGCACCTCTTCCCCTGACAACAGTCTGTGAAACGCTTCTGTAACAGAAAATGTTTTTTCTCCAAGCATCTCATCTACCATGGACTGCAGGTTGGTAAGCTCCATCTGATCTGTGATCTGTTGTTCCGCCGAAGAAGCATAAACGATCACACCGCCAAAACAGTTTATAACTACAGCAAGAAACAGGGCTGCACAAATCTCTGACCAATATCTTTTCATGCAAGAAATCCCTGTATAGTATCCAGCAGTGCCAGAAGAACCGGCATACTTAAAACCATTACAGATAACCGGCAGAACAGTTCGATCTGTGCACCAGTGGAGGAATATCCTGCATCTCTGCATATACCGGATGAAAATTGTCCGATATAGGTGATCCCGATCATCTTCAGCAAAGTAGTGATATAGCTTCCATCAATCGGGAGACTCTGTTTCAGTCTCTCCAGGGACTGGAACAGATAGCTGATCTTCCCTACCGCTAATCCCAGTATCACAAGACCTATTCCCATCGTAACAAGGCTTACATACTCCGGTGCACGGTCTTTCAGAAGAATTCCCAGAAGAACCCCCGCTGTTCCCAGAACAGAAATCTTCAGAATATCCACGGTTCTTTCCCTCCCCTACAGTACAAAAAGCTGCTGGATATTTTTAAAAAGCTCATAAATATACGGCACGATCCAGAACAGTACTAAAAGAAGTCCTGAAAAACTCACCAGAAAAGCCTGTTCCTCCCTTCCGCTATGTTTCAGGATCTGAGAAAGAACAGAGACCAGGATCCCTACTGCACCGATCTTAAATATGATACTGACCTCCAAATGATCCCTCCTTTTCTTCTGAAAGCCTGTCCTTCCTACTACTGTCTGATAAACAATACTATACCAGGAGAACCGCAAGCAGCAGGCCTCCAAGAATCCCAATTCCCTGGTACAGTTTTTTCTTTCCGGAAACCTCCGCTTTCCGCTTCAATATCTCTGCTTCCAAATTATTTTCATACAGGGAAAGCTGTCGCATCTGCATTTCCAGATCCATATAGCCCAGATATTCTCCGAAAGAAAAAAAAGCGTCCTTTTCCCCATGGGTAAGGCAGCTTTTTTTCAGGGCGCTTTCCGCACATTCCCTGCATATCTGTGAAAGTTTTTCTCCTGTTCCCGCTTTCATCCTGTCCGCGGCACTGATGAGAAACTCTCTGTATTTTCCATTCATTCTTCCTGCGGCTCCATAAAAAGCATCCGGCAGTGATGCATTCCCGCAGCGGATCTCGCCTTTCAGGCAGATCACCATCTGAAGCAGTTTTTCCAGTATACGGATCTGCTCCGAAAGTCTCATACTTCCGGAAAATCCCATTCCGGCTCCTGCCGCCACTACCAGAATACATCCTACAATCCGGTACATAGGCATTTCCCATTTTCATCATAGATTCCTTCCACGATTCCTGCACGTTCATGCTTTCCCAGAAAAATATATCTCTGGAAAACCCGCGCTTCCCACAATTTCCGGAAAAACGGCTGGGATAATGTTTCTTCCATGGAAGCTCCATGTGCAGTTGCGATCAGACGACATCCACAGTGGATAACTGATTCCACAGCCTTGAAATCTTCTTCTTTTCCAAGTTCATCCACAGCAACCACAACCGGCGACATTGACCGAATCAGCATCTGCATCCCTTCTGCTTTCGGACAGCCGTCCAGGATATCCGTACGCATTCCAAGGTCATTCTGAGGGATCCCCTGATAGCATCCGGCCAGCTCACTGCGCTCATCGACTACTCCTACCGTAACACCGGAAATATTTCCCCATCCATTACTCATCTGCCGGATGATATCCCGAAGAAGCGTGGTCTTCCCACATCTGGGCGGAGAAACGATCAAGGTATGCATGATCTGCTCTCTTGTCTGGATATATGGCAGCACTTCTTCTGCACATCCCTGGATCTCATGTGCCAGACGGACATTGATGCAGGAAATATATTTCATCCCACGGATACGGTTTCCGTCCAGGATCACCTTTCCGGTAACTCCTACACGGTGCCCACCCTGTACACTCAAAAACCCCTGGCGAATCTCATCTTCATAAGCATACAGGGAATAGCCGCTGACATACTCCAGTGTTTCCTTAAGATCCTCCCGCGTAACCAGATAAGGTTCTGTATCTTTTTGCCGGAGGAAACATTCTCCCCCATCATAAGTGAGGAACAGAGGTCTTCCCACGCGGAGACGTATCTCATATAATTTATCATAATCAAGGTCTGCATCCACCAGAAGCTGGCGGACATTACTGGCAAACAGGTTCTGGATCTGGTTTGCGTCCATGTTTTCACCTCTTACACTTAAATATATTGCGGACATGCCGGATTTAGTACCTGTTGTCTTTTTTGATGCTCTCTCGTTTTTTCTTTATTCCGACAGAAAAAAAAGACTTTCTTCTTCGTCATAGGTCTCCATCTTCGAAAGATTCAGCTTCAGGACCCGATCCACAATATTTACGGAGGACGCACGGTATGCATAGGCACAGGATTCAAACATCACATAAAGGCTGTCACCCTCCACCACGATCTGTTCCAGTCGTTCCGGAAAACGATAAGTTCTGGCAGAATTCTCGTTTACATACAAACGCTTATCGGATTGTTCATAAAACACCAGCCTGGATGGCAGGATTCCAAAAGAATGAGAGATCAAAAGCTTATCATTATAAAAAGCAATTCCCTGAACCTGCTCCGATATGGTGGAATAATCCAACGGAACTGCCATTTCAAAATCCATGCCCAGTTTCTCGTCCATGGTATTGATCAGTTTTCCCTCTTCGTCAACTCCGTATCGTGCAATTACACTTTCGTTATATTTTTCAAAGCAGCCTACATACAGACATCCCTTATAAAAGGTCATAAAAGAATCTCTCACGATCCCATAAAGACTGACTATCTGGAAAGTATCCACCGGCAGATGGCTGTCATCATAATCGTAGGCTTCTATTGTATCCATCTTTATACTCACTGCCTGTGCGATCCCGTTGATATTGGAGGAATACCATAATAACTTATGCTCCGGGTCATAGGCAAGTCCTCCCACATGAGGCTGTCCAGGCAGTATCACTTCTTTAATAAAATTATGTTTTTCCTTATCGATCACATAAATGACCGAATTATGTTTCTGTGTGCTGCAGTAAGCGCTGACCAGCACATAATCCTCTGTAACCGCCAGTCCCTGAGGCGTCATGGACGTACACATGGCAGGAGTGGCACCCTTTTTTGTGAGCAGCGTCCTGGTATTCTTCAGCCCGGGAATGACATATGTTCCATATTCCTTCTCTTTTTCTCTCCCATCAAAGGCAAAATAAGAGAAATCCTCTTTCTGGGAAAGCATCTGTTTCTGTCCCCGCAGTGTATACACTGCAGCACCTCGGTTTGTCACCACAGCTTTTGTGGGCAGCTCAGTTTTTGCACGGTAAACAAATGCATATAAAAAATAACATATGCACAGCACAAAAACAACTGCCAGGATCTTCAGAATGAAAATCCTGAAGCTGCGTTTCATCTCTTTGTTCATTTCATCGTCTCTATTTGCTATCTCAAAATGATGTCTTCGTATTCAAATCGTAATTCCAGGCTGTCTCTGGACCAGATTGCACCACTGTATCCCGGTTCCAGCTCCAGCATTATGTAATTTCCCTTATCCATGGAAATCGTACGCAGATCCCTGGACAGTCCCTCTCCGGTCCATTTGATATATGCCTCTCTCAAAACCCACTGGGCAAAAAAGGCTTTCTCCATATCATCTGCATCCAGGATTTCCCGTATCATATCTGCCGGCACCATTCTTTCAAGGAGCCGTTCGTAATTTACCTTCTTGTGGATCTGCACATCAATGCCCACCTCTTCTCCGGCAAACAGACACATCACATATTTTCCGGAATGTGTGATATTATAATGAATTCTTGGAAGCAGGGTAAAAAACGGTTTCCCATGTTCCCCCTTTGACCGAGGCTCAAAAGCAAGCTTCCGTCCAAATTCCCGCTCAAGTCCGATTTCCAGAAGCTTTTCCCCGATCATATGCTCCATGTTCTTGCCGTTATATTCATCTCTGATCTTCGTATAATAAATAATCCCATTCATAATCCGGCCTCCTCAAGAAAACGGGACGGTTCCCGTTCCTTCTCATACTGCTGTCTTACATAATACAGGCAGAGTTTCTTCTTTGCCCGTGTCATACCAACGTAGAAAAGCCTCCGTTCTTCCTCCAGATGTGCCTCCAGGACTGCCTTCCGATAAGGCATGCTACCTTCATTTACATTCATGATATATACATTGTCATATTCCAGACCTTTGACCGCATGAAGAGTGGATATCACCACTCCTTCCCGTTTCACATCCTGTTTCTTCGCCTGTTCTTCCAGCTTTCTGGTATACTCGTCCATATAGGCCATCCATTCTTCCAATGTTTTCATTCCTCTGGCACTTTCATGGATCCGGTTCAGGGTTTCCATAAGCTCTTCCGGTTTTATTTTACGATACCTTGCATATTCCTGCAAGTATTCTTCGTATCCCATGCCATTCCGGATAAAATTAATAGCTGCATAAGGGGCCATAGTCTTTAAGATCCGAAGATGTGTCTCCATCGTTGTGATCCTGTCACACATCCAGTCTTTGTCTTTGTAAAACTCTCCCAATGCTTTAAAATCAACGTTTTTTTCTGTCAGAGCGTCTCTGGCTATGTATCGGTTTGGCCGGTTCATGATCTCCAGAAATGTACTGCGGCTCCGGTCTCCTTCTGCCATTTTCAAATAAGCGATCATATTCCGGCAAATCCAGTGTCGGAACAGGTTGGGCAGTTTTTCCTTCATAGTGAAAGGAACCCCATACTCCATCAACGCAGCGACCAGTCCTTCGGTTTCCTGATTAGTCCTGAAAAGCAGCGCTGTATCTTCAATATTATCCCCTTCTTCCATCCGATTCCGCAGCAGGCCTGCAACTGCCATATATTCGTCTCTGGGATTTCGAAATTCTTTTATCTGCACCGGCTCTCCCGGTTCATTTGGTGTGGAAAGTTTTTTTGCATAACGGTTTTCATTGTAATTGATCACCTTCATGGCTGTATCCAAGATATTTCCACTGCACCGGTAATTGATATTCAGGATCACCGTCTCCGCATTTTTAAAATCTTCCGGGAAATTCAGCATGATCTCCGGGCGAGCGCCACGAAAATGATAGATAGACTGATCATCATCTCCCACCACAAACAGATTGTTCTCCGGTGCTGCCAGCATCTTCACGATATCATACTGAAGATGATTGATATCCTGAAACTCATCCACCAGAATATAGTGAAACTTTTTCTGCCATGCAGACAGGATATCTTTTCGTTTTTTCAGAAGTTCATAACAGCTCAACAGCATATCATCAAAGTCAAGTTTTCTTCTTTCATTCAGGAATTTTCGATATCCCTGAAAGATCTGTCGGAACACTTCATCCGGGCAGCAGGAAGAATAATAATGCTCCAGAGCGATTCTTCCACCCTTTACAACACTGATCTCCTTGGCAATATCTTCCACAAAATCCCCTTCCTGGGACTGTTCTGCAGCACAGTTTACCACCAGTTCTCTTAAAATCGCATATTTTTCTTCTTCTGACAGGATATTTCCTCCATTCAGACCATAAGCCTGTTTGAGGATCCCGTAAAACACTCCGTGAAAAGTCCCGAAAGTAACGCCGGTTCGCTGAACACTGGTAAATTTCAGAAACCGTTCTTTCATTTCCACTGCTGCTGCCCTGGAAAAAGTCACAACAAGAACAGAGGAAGCCGGTATCTTCCCTTCCTGGATCATATGTGCTGTTCTTTCTACTATGACGGAAGTTTTCCCCGAACCGGGGCCTGCCAGAACCATCATAGGTCCTGACAGGTGGGCGATCGCCCTTTTCTGAGATGGATTTCGTTTCATAACTGGATTATCGATCACACTCTTATTTATTTTCAAGCTTTTCGATTGCTGCATGTACACGTTTCAGTGTCTCTTCCTTGCCAATGATCTCCATGATCTCTGTTGCACCGGCCGGTGTCATCTGCTTGCCGGATACTGCTGTACGAAGTGGCCACATAACATAACCATTCTTATATCCGTGCTCCTTTACAAAAGCGCTTAAAGATGCATACAGCGGATCATTGGTATAATCCTCCTGTGCTTCCAGTACCGGAAGCACTTCCTTGAGAACTGCAAGAGAAGTCTCCTCTGTTGTTTTCATCTTTTTGTGGCGGTACATCGCACTGTCATACTCCGGAACTGCCTCAAAGAAATCTACAAGCTCCGGAATATCCGGGAATACTTCAATTCTGGTCTGAACCATTCCTGCGATCTTCTTAAGATCAAAGTCTTTTTTCAGAACTTCTTTCAGATACGGAAGTGCTCTCTCATAGAATGCCTCCGGATCCATCTTCTTGATATACTCACCATTCATCCATTTCAGCTTGGCAATGTCAAAAACTGCCGGTGATTTGTTGATATGATGATAATCAAATGCCTCCACAAGCTCCGGAAGAGAAAAGATCTCACGGTTGTCTGCCGGGCTCCATCCAAGGAGTGCAACATAGTTGATCACTGCCTCTGTCACAAATCCCTGATCGATCAGATCTTCATAGGAAGAATGTCCACATCTCTTGGAAAGCTTCTGATGTGTCTCGTCTGTGATCAGCGGACAATGAACATAGGTCGGGATTTCCCATCCGAATGCCTCATAAATACGATTATACTTCGGTGAAGAGGAAAGGTATTCGTTACCTCTTACAACATGTGTGATTCCCATAAGGTGATCATCAATTACATTTGCGAAGTTGTAGGTCGGATAACCGTCAGATTTGATCAGGATCAAATCCTCCATCTCCTCATTGTTAACGGTGATATCTCCGTAAATAACATCATGGAATGTAGTGGTTCCCTCTGTTGGCATATTAAAGCGGATAACATGCGGCTCACCTGCATCCAAACGGCGCTGAACCTCTTCCTTGGAAAGATGGAGACATCTCTTGTCATAAATAGAGATCTCCTTACCTGCAACAGTACGTTTCATGCTTTCCAGTTCTTCCTTGCCGCAGAAGCAGTAATATGCATCTCCCTGCTCAATAAGCTGTTTGGCATATTTCAGATACATGCCTGTTGCCTGACGCTCGCTCTGTACATACGGGCCAAATCCGCCATCCTTGTCCGGTCCCTCATCATGGAGAAGTCCTGTTTTCTCAAGAGTACGGTAGATGATATCTACAGCTCCCTCCACATAACGTTCCTGGTCTGTATCTTCAATACGGAGGATAAAATCTCCGCCTTCATGTTTTGTGATCAAATAAGCATAAAGAGCTGTTCTTAAATTACCCACATGCATTCTTCCTGTAGGGCTCGGTGCAAATCTTGTTCTGATCTTTGTCATTTCTTTTCTCCTCGTTTTTGTTGTTTCTCTTTATAGGTGCTATTATATACCCAAATCCTTCAAAATGTCCATAGGTTTTCCGGCGGAATACCCTGCCATCCCTCTCATGTATCTTCGCATATACAAAAAAAATCCTCTGAGACACTGTCGTCCCAGAGGATCCTAGATTTCTGCTTATGCTTCTACGCCTTTGTTCTTAAGATAATCGATCACATCTCCAACTGTGTTCAGATCTGTAAGCTCCTCTGCCGGGATCTCAACATTGTACTCATCCTCAAGAGCCATGACCAGTTCAAACAGGTCAAGAGAATCTGCACCAAGATCATCCTTGAAAGATGTCTCCGGTGTGATTGTAGATGCCTCACAATTTAACTGCTCTGCAAGCATTTCTTTCATTTTTTCTAACATGTCTTATTCTCTCCTTTAATCGTTACAGATCGAATCTGTTTCCTCTTTTTGAGCAAAGTATATAGTCTGCAAAAACAGTTGTCAAGAGGATTTTCCCAAAAAATGGCTCCAGGGCAAAAATATTTTGATTTTAAAACTATTTTACTCTTGAAATTTTATCTGACGGGCCACGCTGAGAGCTATTGCCATCTCCAGCATCAGGAACACAATGGACGTTCCTCCGTAACTGATAAAGGGCAAGGTGACACCTGTATTGGGCATCAGATTCAGTACAACGGCAATGTTAAGGATCACCTGCAGCGCAATATGTATAAAAATCCCGGTAACGATCAGTGAGCCAAACAGATCCGGTGCATTCTGCGCAATAAAAAACAACCTGTACAAAAGATATCCGAACAGGATCAGTACAAAAATCCCTCCGAAAATTCCAAGCTCCTCACAGATAATGGAAAAGATCATATCATTTTGTGCTTCCGGAACACTTCCAAGCTTCTGGATACTATTTCCAAGCCCGCGGCCAAAAAGCCCTCCGGAGCCAATGGCATACAATGCCTGCAGCGTCTGATAACCGCCTTCATCGGAATATTTCTCAGGCTGAAGCCATACAAGTACTCGCATAACACGGAAGCTGTCACTGTTCTTGGTCGTCGCAACCAGAAAAAGTACTCCGATCACAATAAGGATCACTCCTGCCGCTGCCACAGCAATAAACGGACGCATATCCGGATGTGCCACAAACACCATTCCAACTGTTATTCCCAGAATGATCATGGCTGTACTCAGATTATCTGTAAGTATATAAGCCGCAAGCGCAAGTCCTGCCCCCGGAAGTCCCAGGATCATACAGCTCTTTAAAGTTTTCACCTTTCGTCCCATTTTTCCGATCATGTAAGCCATCATGATAATAACCGCGATCTTTGCCAGCTCGGCAGGCTGGAAGTTGATCGGTCCGATATACAGCCATCTGGTAGCACCATGAGAGGAATGTCCCAGCGGAGTCCGCACAAGTCCCATAAGGATCAGCGAAGCCACATACAACGCAGTTGTAAAAGGAAGAAGGATATGATAATCCAGTATTTTTGAAATAAATAACGCTCCGATCAGACATGCTGCACTGATCAGTGCCTGTTTCTTAAAATAAAACATATCGTTGCCATAATTCACTTCTGCCATATATGAACTGGTGCTGTAAAGCATGACCAGTCCAAAGCACACCAGCAGTACAATAACAGCTACCAGATTATAATCATAATAATCAGATTTCTTATTCTGCTTTTTTCTGTTAAGCAGAGTTTTTTTCATTCTATCACCATCGCTTTCTGTATCTGCGAAGAATTTCCTGATATCCACGAGTAATAAAGAAAGTAAAAAAAATTCCCGGAAAGCCGCATAAATGCTGTCTTTCCGGGACGTTCCATAAATGGACCTGAGGGGAATCGAACCCCTGTCCGAAAGCCTATCCCTTAAGGCATCTCCCATCACAGTCGCTGATTTAACATTCCCTCGGCAGTACGCCCACCGACAGGCTTACTGCTTCAGTAGCTTCATGATACATCTACCGGGGCAAAGCTTACCCGGCAAGGTTTCTCACATGGTCGACGCCAGATTCCCGATGTGTGAGTGCAACGGGGCTGACGAGCAGCTTAGGCTGCTAACGCTAACTTTTCGTCTGCGTTTATATTTAGTTCCCGGTTGGTACGCAGTCCAGGAGTCTGCGGATGGCTTCCCTAACTTCAAAGCCCCCGTCGAAACCAGTACAAGCCCTTAAAAGACTTCTGTAACCGGATCATTTCCGGTCATCTCTGGTGGACAGACGAACTTCTTAGTCAGTTTTTTGACTGGGTTTAATTATACCAGAATGATTTTTCGTGTCAAGGATATTTCAAAAAAAGTCCAGACTGTACCGTTTTTTCTTACCTGTGCAGTCTGGAATATGCATTCAAACTTTGGTATTTTAAATACTGTCAAAATGATCTTTTAATTTTATGGCACAAAAAAACCCGCGTACGCGGGTTTTTTGCTGCATTATACACGTGAGAGATACTCACCTGTTCTTGTATCGATCTTCAGTTTGTCGCCCTGATTTACGAACAGAGGAACCTGAACCTGTGCACCTGTCTCAACAGTTGCCGGTTTGGTAGCACCCTGTGCTGTATTTCCTGCGAATCCTGGCTCTGTCTCAATAACCTCAAGCTCTACAAAAAGAGGTGGCTCGATCGCGAATACCTCTCCGTTATGAGAGCAAACCTTAACCATCTCATTATCCTTAACAAATTTCAGAGAATCGCCAACCTGCTCCTCTGTAAGACCAACCTGATCATATGTCTCTGTATTCATGAAGTAGTATAAACCACCATCCTGATACAGATACTGCATATCTACACGCTCAATACGTGCTACCGGGAATTTCTCTGTAGGACGGAAGGATTTCTCTAATACAGAGCCTGTGATAATGTTCTTGTATTTTGTTCTTACAAAGGCTGCGCCTTTTCCTGGTTTTACATGCTGGAATTCAACGATCTGACATACGTTTCCATCAATTTCAAGTGTGATACCATTTTTGAAATCACCTGCTGAAATCATAAATATTTCCTCCTTAATATATGCGGTTCTTTTTCGCTATGGATTATTCTATAATACCTTTTGCCATTTTTCAACTGTTTTTTTGTTTAAGCCTTCAATTTTTCTTCAATTTCTGCGATCAGTTCATCAAAAGGCTTCACTCCTGTGACAACTTTAATGTCCGCAAACTTCTCATAAACCGGATCTCTCTGTTTCAGAAGTTTCTTGATCTTCTCTTCTTTATTCTCAGTTCCTTCCAATGTGGGATTGTTACTTCCTTCCAGACGTTTGATCAACGTTGCGGCAGATCCCTTCAGATAGATGATCGTTCCCATACTCTGGAGATATTTCTGGTTCTGCTCCTGAAGAGGCAATCCCGCACTTACAGAGATTACCTTCCGTTCGCTGTCTGTGGACAGTTCCTTGACTGCCATAGTCTCCAGCGCACGGTAAAATGCTTCTCCAAAGCGTTCAAATATCTCCTTTACTGACATGTTCATTTTTTTCACGATCAGTCTGTCCACGTCAATAAACGGAAGCCCCAGGTCCTTCGCCAGTCTCTTTCCAACTCGTGTCTTTCCTGAACCCATAAAGCCGATGATTACAATATGGTTCATGAATTCTTTCCCTCCTCTTTTTGGTAAAAATGTAATACTATTTTTTCCAGATAACGCTTCAGCACGATCTGGATCTCCTCTTTTGGATGAATCGGTTTCACAAGGATCGTCCGGATCCCCGCCCTCTTTGCTCCATAAATATCCGTAAACAGCTGATCTCCTATAAAAATCGTCCTGTCAAGATCGGTTCCGATCACCTGGCAGGCTTTTTTATAATTTTTCCCAGCCGGTTTATGGGCATTTTCTATAAAATCCCCCTCTACTGCTTTGGCAAAGGGCTCTACACGAGGTTTCTGGTTATTGGATACAAAACAGTATCGAAACCCGAGAGCCCTTAGCTTTTCAAACAGTTTCTTTGCCCGGTCATCTGCCGGTGCCCCGTGGGGAACAATAGTATTATCGATATCGAAGAGCAACCCTCTGTATCCTTCTTTGTACAGCTTCTCATAATCGATCCCATACGCAGAATCCAGATATTCATCCGGAAAAAAACATCTGAACATCTATTCCACCTCAGTCCTTTCCTATCGCTCGCAAAGAGGAATATACTCTGCTTCCGGAAGGACATTCTTATATGCGGGACGGATGATCTTATCCACATTGATAAGCTCTTCCATACGATGTGCGCTCCAGCCTACGATACGTGCAATAGCAAACATCGGTGTGTAAAGCTCCAGCGGCAGATCCAGCATGCTGTAAACAAATCCGCTGTAAAAATCCACATTGGCACTGACACCCTTATAGATCTTACGCTCCTCTGCGATAACCTTTGGTGCAAGACGCTCTACTGCAGCATACAGCTGATAATCCTTCATTCTGCCCTTTTCTCTTGCAAGCTGTTCCACATAGCCTTTAAAGACTTCTGCACGTGGATCTGAAACAGAATAGATCGCATGTCCCATACCATAGATCAGTCCACGTTTATCAAAGGCCTCTTTATGAAGAAGCTTCTTAAGGTATGCACTGATCTCCTCTTCATCACTGTAGTCATGTACGTGTTTACGCATATCGTTAAACATTTTTACGACTTTGATGTTGGCACCGCCGTGTTTCGGGCCTTTCAGAGAACCTAGTGCTGCCGCGATCGCAGAATACGTATCTGTCCCGGAAGAGGAAACCACATGTGTAGTAAAAGTAGAGTTATTACCACCGCCATGCTCCATATGAAGGATCAGAGCAATATCAAGGATCTCTGCCTCCAGTGCCGTATACTTCTTATCCGGTCTTAACAGACGCAGGATATTCTCAGCTGTGGAAAGCTTCTTTTTAGGCTGATGGATATAAAGACTCTTGCCTTTCTCATAGTGGTTATAGGCCTGATATGCATAAACAGATAACAGCGGGAAAACGCTGATCAGGTTGATACACTGACGGAGCACATTCTCCAGTTCAATATTATCCGGGTCTTTGTCGTAGGAATAAAGTGTCAGCACGCTTCTTGACAGAGCGTTCATAATATCTCTGGATGGTGCCTTCATAATGACATCCCTTACAAAATTCCGCGGAAGCATACGCTGGTTCGCAAGAATCCCGGAAAATCCATTCAGTTCTTCCTGATCCGGAAGCTTTCCGAAAAGAAGCAGATAGGTTACTTCCTCAAAACCGAAGCGCCGGTCATTGATAAAACCATTTGTCAGATCCTTAATGTCATACCCGCGATAAGAAAGCTTACCTGCGCAGGGAACCTCTTTTCCGTCCACGATCTTCGTTGCCTGGACATTGGAGATCTGGGTCAGTCCTGCAAGGACACCCTTTCCATTCAGGTCACGCAAGCCTCGCTTGACATCGTATTTGCCATATAAAGACAGATCCAGTTTGTCATTCTCACGACAGATCTGGGTAAGTTTCTCAATCTCAGGTGTCACTTTCATGTTGAATTTGCTCATCAGTTATTTCCCCTTTCGATTTCTGTTTTATTGCTGTTCGATAACGGTCCCTCCTCATTCCCCTCTCAAGCAATTCTGGTCTTATTTGTATATCCCGGCGTAGCTGGCCGGGATATTTCAGATATATTATAACATTTTTTTCGGTTCCGGTCTATGCCGAAAATATAACCGAATACCTGCTTTACAGTTTATCGGTTATGAGCAGGCAGCGAATGCGGATCGCAAATCTCTTCTTGTCTATCTGCGATCAGCCCTGCTTATATGTAGCAAAGAACTCTTTCATCTTCTTCATTGCCTTGTCAAGCTGGCGGATATCCGGCAGATAAACAATACGGAAGTGATCCGGCTGGTTCCAGTTGAATCCCTTGCCCGGAACAACAAGCACCTGTTTCTCATGAAGAAAATCCAAAGCAAACTGTTCATCATTGAAAATATTGAATTTCTCAGTATCGATCTTCGGGAATATATAAAATGCCGCATGTGGTTTTACAACGGAAATTCCCGGAATATCATTCAGTGCCTTGTAAATAAAGTCTCTCTGCTCATAAACACGTCCGCCCGGCTGCGTATATTCATTGACACTCTGATATCCGCCAAGTGCAGTCTGTACAATAGACTGTGCCGGAACATTTGAGCAGAGACGCATGGAAGAGAGCATATTGATTCCCTCTATATAACCCTTCGCCTTACTTTTTGCACCACTTAAGATCATCCATCCGATGCGGAAACCTGCGATCATATGAGACTTGGACAAGCCTGAAAATGTTACACAGAACACATCGGGTGCAAGGGATGCAATCGAAGTATGTTTATATCCATCCATAACAAGACGGTCATAGATCTCATCAGAAAAGATGATCAGCTCATTTTCTCTTGCAATGTCTGCGATCTGTTCCAGGATCTCCTTCGGATATACTGCACCTGTAGGGTTATTGGGATTGATGATAACGATCGCCTTGGTCCTTGGTGTGATCTTGCTCTTGATATCCTCAATATCCGGATACCAGTCAGACTGTTCGTCACAGATATAATGAACTACATTTCCGCCTGCCAGTGTTGCAGTAGCTGTCCACAACGGATAATCCGGAGCCGGGATCAGGATCTCATCCCCGTTATCAAGCAGCGCCTGCATACAGAGGTTGATCAGTTCACTGACACCATTTCCCGTATAAATATCATTAATGGTAACTCCCGGGATCCCGCGAAGCTGTGCATACTGCATGATCGCTTTTCTTGCAGAAAAAATGCCCTTGGAATCGGAATATCCCTGGGAAGTACGAACATTACTCAGCATATCCAGGATCACTTCCTGAGGTGCTGAAAACCCAAACGGATACGGATTACCAATATTCAGCTTCAGAATCTCCATTCCATCTTCTTCCATTCTGGCAGCCTCATCCACAACCGGTCCGCGCACATCGTACAGCACGTTGTCAAGCTTTGATGATTTCCCGAATGTTCTCATAAAAACCACTCCTCTTCTAATTTTCACTATTATTTAACCATTTTAATTTCATAGTCAAAAAATATTTATTCTATATCATCTCACATTTAGGCTTTCAACGCAAGAAATAAAAATTTAAAAAAATTAAATTTAGCACTTCCCTTTTTTAGCATGTTAATGTATAATAGCACTCGAATTTAGTTTTCAACGCAATTTAATATGTGATGAGGAGGAAACAACAATGTCTTACACAGAAGAAGTTTATGAAAGAGTTGTAGCACAGAATCCTGGCGAGCCAGAATTCCATCAGGCAGTTAAGGAAGTTCTCGATTCCCTTAAAGTCGTAATTGACAAAAATGAGGAAGAGTATCGTAAACTTTCTATCCTTGAGCGTCTTGTAGAGCCAGAGAGGATCATCTCCTTCAAAGTACCGTGGATCGATGATAACGGAACTGTACAGGTTAACAAGGGATATCGTGTTCAGTTCAACAGCGCCATCGGACCATACAAAGGCGGCTTAAGATTCCATCCTTCTGTAAATCAGGGTATCCTGAAATTCCTTGGTTTTGAGCAGACCTTTAAAAACTCTCTTACAGGTCTTCCGATCGGCGGTGGAAAAGGTGGCTCCAACTTCGATCCTAAGGGTAAATCTGACAGAGAGGTTATGGCATTCTGCCAGAGCTTTATGACAGAGCTTTGCAAATATATCGGCGCAGATACAGATGTTCCGGCTGGTGACATCGGTGTCGGCGGACGTGAGATCGGTTATCTCTTCGGACAGTATAAGAGAATCCGTGGCCTTTATGAGGGTGTCCTTACAGGAAAGGGTCTTTCCTTCGGAGGTTCCCTGATCCGTACAGAGGCTACCGGTTACGGTGTTGTATACATGCTCAACGAGATCGCCAAAGCTCACAATGATTCCGTAGAAGGAAAAACAATCGTTGTAACAGGTTCCGGTAATGTAGCTATTTACGCTGTTGAGAAAGCTACTCAGCTTGGTGCCAAGGTTGTTGCAATGAACGACTCCAACGGATATGTCTACGATCCGAACGGAATCAACCTTGACGTCGTAAAGGATATCAAAGAAGTAAAACGTGGACGTATCAAAGAATATGCAGACCGTGTTGAGGGTGCTACCTACACTGAGGGACTTGGCATCTGGAATATCAAATGTGATATCTACCTTCCATGTGCTACTCAGAACGAGCTTGGTCTTGACGGAGCTAAAACACTGGTTGCAAATGGCTGCAAATACGTCGTTGAAGGTGCAAACATGCCTACTACTCTTGATGCAACAACATACCTTCAGGAGAACGGTGTTCTCTTCATGCCTGGTAAAGCCGCAAACGCTGGCGGTGTTGCCACATCTGCACTTGAGATGAGCCAGAACTCCATGAGACTTTCCTGGACAAGAGAAGAGGTTGATGAGAAACTCCACCACATCATGATCGATATCTTCCACAAAGCTGATGACGCTGCTAAACGTTACGGTATGGAAGACAACTATGTTGTAGGTGCAAACATCGCCGGCTTCGAAAAAGTTGTTGACGCTATGAAAGCTCAGGGTATTGTTTAATTAAGTTTCCTGAATCATTAATATATATTTATAGCAGGGACCGCAGAGGATTTTTCCCAGGCGGTTCCTGTTTTTTTGTATCCACTTTTACGATCTCTGAAAAATCGAACATTCATGTTTCAAAAAAGGCCGGTTGTCTTTTGACAATCGGCCTGAAATCTCCTGCATTTGCAGTCTATTCATTTAATCTCTTAATTGATCAGCTTCTTCAGCTCATCCATAAAGGTACTGACATCTTTAAACTCTCTGTATACAGACGCAAATCGTACATACGCCACCGCATCCAGATCCTTCAGATGCTCCATAACGATCTCTCCGATCTTGGTACTGCTGATCTCACGGTCTTCTGACCGGAAAATATCTCCTTCTATGGAATCGATCATCTCTTCCACTCTCTCAATGGGAATGGGGCGCTTATAGCAAGCACGAAGAACACCATCCTGGATCTTGGAACGTTTATAGCTTTCCCGGTTCTGATCCTTCTTGATCACAGTCAGCGGAATCGTTTCCACCTTCTCATAAGTTGTAAAACGCTTTCCGCAGGCATCACAGAGACGGCGGCGGCGGATGGAATTGGTATCCTCTACAGGTCTGGAATCTACAACTCTTGTATTATCCTGGTTACAGAACGGACATCTCACAGAACTCTCCCCCTTTCCGGATCAGTAAATCATTACTAAATTTGTTTTTATTATAAAATAAATGCACATAATGTGTCAATAATCGGACTTGCATAAATTTTACAGATTTTCCATAAAATCATACCAGGTGATGAATTTATGCGCATCTGTGAGCTGAAACAAAAAGAAGTGATCAATATCCATACCTGCCGCAGTCTTGGCTGCCCTCTTGATGTGGAATTCTGCTGTGAAACCGCACGTCTGAAAGCCCTGATCATGCCGGAACCGGGAAAATTTTGCTGGTGTTTTTCCAAAGAAAATGAATATTCCATTCCATGGGACTGCATCCGCCAGATCGGCGAAGATATCATCCTTGTTGATTTCCGTAATGAAAAACTGCTGTCCGGAGAATAAATACCTCCTTATTGTCAAGGCCCTTTATTTTTTATATTTTCCCTGAAAAAGTATATTTCAACCGCCCTCTGAGAATCATCTTAATGTACTGACAAGACAAGGAGGATTCTAAGATGGCACTGAATAAAGTTGAAATCTGCGGAGTAAATACCTCAACCCTTCCCGTTCTCGATCAGGAAGAAAAGGCGGAGCTCTTTAAAAGAATCAAAGCTGGCGATGAAGAAGCCAGGGAATTGTACATCAAAGGCAATCTGCGGCTTGTTTTAAGCGTGATCCGGCGTTTTCAGAACAGCAGTGAAAATCCGGATGACCTTTTTCAGATCGGCTGCATCGGCCTGATCAAAGCGATCGATAATTTCGACACCACTCTTCAGGTAAAATTTTCCACCTATGCAGTTCCCATGATCATCGGAGAGATCCGAAGATATCTCCGTGATAACAACAGCATACGGGTCAGCCGTTCTCTGCGGGATATCGCTTACAAAACCATCTATACCCGGGAAAACTATATGCGGCAGCATCTCAAAGAGCCTACCATTGCAGAAATCGCTGATGAGATCGGTATCGACAAGGAAATGATCGTCTATGCCATGGATGCGATCCAGAGCCCGGTAAGCCTTTTTGAGCCCGTGTATTCCGAAGGCGGAGATACCCTATATGTTATGGATCAGATCAGTGATAAAAAGAACCTGGAAGAAAACTGGGTGGAGGATATTTCTCTTCGAGATGCCATGAACCGGCTTGGAGAGCGTGAACGTCACATTATCGATCTCCGCTTCTACGAGGGAAAAACCCAAATGGAGGTAGCTGATGAGATTGGTATCTCCCAGGCTCAGGTCAGCCGACTGGAAAAACATGCTCTTCGCAGTATGCGAAACTATCTCCGGAATTGATTCATCTCTCTTCAGACAAAAAGCTGCAGCAGAATATCTGTTATCCTGCCGCAGCTTTTATCTCTTATTTCAGCGCTTTCTCAATTTCTTCGATCACGATCCGAAGCGCCTTCAGCCTTGCATATTTCTTATCTACGGATTCCAGAATGTGCCATGGTGCATAAGCAGTGCTGGTTTTCTGAAGCATCTCATCTACTGCTGTTTCATACTGATCCCATTTTTCACGGTTTCTCCAGTCCTCATCCGTGATCTTCCACTGTTTTTCCGGATTGCTCTGGCGGTCGTTGAACCTGGCAAGCTGGGTGTCCTTATCAATGTGGACCCAGAATTTCACGATCACAGCGCCCCAGTCAGAAAGCTCCTTCTCAAATTCATTGATCTCATTGTAGGCACGTCTCCAGTCATTCTCGCTGCAGAAGCCCTCCAGACGTTCTACCATCACTCTTCCGTACCACGTCCGGTCAAAGATGGCAATGTGACCATCCTTGGGAAGCCTTGTCCAGAAACGCCACAGATAATGACGGGCTTTTTCATGAGGCTCCGGACTTGCGATAGGATGTACCTCAAATCCACGGGGATCAAGAGCCTCCGTGATCCTCTTGATATTTCCTCCCTTTCCGGCAGCATCCCAGCCTTCATAGGTGATGATCACAGGCACTCTTTTTCGGTAAAGACGGTTATGCAGGCTTCCAAGCTTTGCCTGCAGTTCCTTAAGCTCAGCCTTGTACTCTTCATCCCCCACTTCTTTTCCATCCAGAGGAATCTCGCTTAATCTGGGCATCTCCATCAGAGGAAAAACATTCTGCAGGATCGGCACTGCATGTTTGCTGTTTTCCATGGCAACCTCTATATTGCTAATCATGGTTTCCAGTACCTGCAGTTCTGCCCACTTCCGGTCACCGGCATCGACAATATACCATGGAGCCGCAGATGTATTGGTATCCTGCATATACTGGTCGAAAATCTTTCTGCACTTCTTATAATGATCATTCTGCCAGAGATCATATTCATTGACTCTCCATCTGGTATCCTTGCTTTCCAGAAGGATGCCCATACGTTTTTCCTGTTCTTTCCGATCGATCTGCATAAAAAATTTCAGGAGTACATATCCATTATCCGTCAGCTGACGTTCAAATCTCCGGATACTGTCAATCCGTTTTGAATAATTGTCACCCTTCAGCTTTTTATCCATACGTTCACGACAGGTCTGATCCATCCATCCTGAATCCAGGAATGTAAACTTGCCCGCTTCCGGGATTTCCCTGAAATATCGGTAAAGAAATGGTTTCCGAAGTTCTTCCTCTGTAGGTGCTGACATAGTCGCAACTTTGAAGAAACGAGGATCGATATTCTTGATCACTTTACTTATAGTACTTCCTTTTCCGGAAGCTCCCCAGCCTTCAAACAGCACGATCACCGGAATCTTATGCTCTTTCAGAGCCATCTGCAATTCATATAATCTGGTTCTTGCAGCACTTAAACGCACTTTGATATCCTCTTTTTCCGGAATCTGTTCCGGGTTCCAGTTTTTCAACATCTGCATCGTCCTTCCTCGAATTTTTTGAATATTCTTATTATACCACAGGAGTCCCTGTTTTACGACGAATTTTACATAGATTTAACGCATCATTCCGAAAAAATATCCATATTGCACAATTGTAACTCTTGTTAAACAGCTAAAAATATTTTTTAACCTATTGACATTTTGATCTTCTCTTCATACAATATAGGCGCTGTTCGTTATTTTTTTAACTCGTAGTCAAACGGATATTCGCAACCCCGCAGGGGACTTCCTTGATTCGGTTAAAACAGCACAAAAAAGCTGCCCCAAGCAGCAAATCTCAAGGAGCCGATCATGAAACTTACAGAAGAACTTCTGAAAGAAATGGAAAAGAAAAAAGAACTCTACGGTGACGGCATCATCATGCCGGATGGGGATTACCGCCTAATCCAGGACGGACATTTGAAGACCCTTATGGCCCTTTTACCATATACGGAAAACGAAATCTGGAAAATGATCCCGGAAGATGATTCCGCTCTTTTCTGGCTGGTAGAAAAAACAGGCTGCGTGCTGACAGATGTCAATTCCGCCATTGGAATGAAAATGACCCCCGCACAGCAGAAAACTTACGAAGCACTTTCCAGCCGTGGGATCGTCTCTGATGAATACTATGACCTTACCAGGCAGCGAGAAAAAGCCCGCGCCCAGCATGCTGCAAAGCAGAACATATAGATCACGTAAATGTTCACAATACACATTTACCCCATAATTTCATATACCCAAAAGCAAAAACTGCCATCGGAACCGCAAGCCTCAAACAGGCCCATAACTCCGGTGGCAGCTTTTATTATTTATATCTCTCAGTCGTCATACCCTTCCAGGAAGGAATGTTTCACACCATCTTTCTTATAGGCAATGACTGTATGAAGATTCACATTTTCCACACTTCGGAAAATATTGCTTTCAATATGAGGATTTACCTTCTTAAGCTCTGCAATAAGATTCTTGATCTCCATTCGTTTGGAAACACTGGTTCCATCTGTACGACAGGTAGTACAGGTATCGGTAAACTTGCAGGCACACTGGATAAAATGCAGGTCATTGTAATCTCTCCAGTGCTTGATATCTGCCTCCCGGATCAGATACATAGGGCGGATCAGCTGCATCCCTTCGAAGTTTGTGCTGTGGAGTTTCGGCATCATGGTCTGTACCTGTGCTCCATAAAGCATTCCCATCAGGATGGTCTCAATCACATCATCATAGTGATGTCCAAGGGCGATCTTGTTGCATCCAAGTTCTTTTGCCTTGCTGTAAAGATATCCTCTCCGCATACGGGCGCAGAGATAACACGGAGATTTTTCCACATTGTAAACTGCATCAAAAATCTCAGTCTCAAATACTGTGATCGGGATTCCGAGAAGCTTGGCGTTGTGTTCGATCACCGCACGGTTGGCCTCATTATATCCCGGATCCATCACAAGAAATACCAATTCAAAAGGAAACTTGTTATGACGTTTCAACTCCTGGAACAGTTTGGCCATCAGCATGGAATCCTTACCACCGGAAATACAGACCGCGATCTTGTCTCCCGGCTTCACCAGTTCATAGTCGTTGATTCCTCTGGCGAATCTGGAAAACAGCTGCTTGTGGAACTTCTTGCGGATACTCAGCTCGATATCTTTCCGGCGCTGTTCCATTGCTTCATTTTCCTCTTCTTCACTGTCCCCTTTATTGGACTCTTTCCGCATCTGCTGGAAAAGCCAGCCTGTATATCCACCCTTCAGGCTCAGTGCGGGAATTCCTTTTTCCCGGAGCATCCCTGCCCCTTCCTGGCTGAAAAGTCCTCTGGTACAGTAAAGAACCGGAATCTTATCCCCTTTCAGTTCTTCTGCCCGTTCTTCCAGTTCCTGCTCCGGAACAGAAATCGCTCCCGGGATCATTCCATATTCCACAGTTACTTTATCACGGGTATCTACCAGAAGATATTTTTCCCGTTCCTTCTCTATTTCATCAAAAGAAATCTCCAGTGTTTCTTCACTCATGCTGTTTTTATTCCTTTCCTTACAGCTCCTCCCTGATCGTGCCGTCACAGGCAATGGTCACTACCTGCCATGGGATCATCTTTCCGCTTCGCTCCATGGCACGGATCACTGCATTCTCGATGCCTCCGCAGCAGGGAACTTCCATGCGGACGATACGGATACTCCGGATGGAATTATTTCCTATGATCTCTGCAAGCTTATCTGCATAATCTCCCTCATCCAGTTTGGGGCATCCGATCAGCGTCACATGATCTTTCATGAATTTCTCATGAAAACCTGCATAAGCGTAGGCAGTACAGTCTGCCGCGATCAGAAGCTGTGCATTTTCAAAATATGGTGCATTGACAGGAACCAGTTTGATCTGTACGGGCCACTGGGCAAGGCGGCTTGTCTGTTCCCCTGCATTTTGGGGAACTTTTTTCTGCTCTGCCTGCACCGGCGGTTCCTGCTTTTTATTAAGGCTTCTTGCCATACTTCCGGGGCACACGTGTGGCTTCCCTGCTGGCATCGAGGCCTCTGTTTTCTTAAGCTTCATTCTTTTTTCCACTGCCTCCGCGTCATAATCTGCGGCTTCCCGCTCTATAATACGGATCGCATCGGCAGGGCAGGCCGGAAGACAGTCTCCCAGTCCGTCACAGTAATCATCCCGGATCAGTTTTGCCTTGCCGTCTATCATGGCAATAGCTCCTTCGTGGCAGGCAGCTGCACAGGCACCACAGCCGTTGCATTTCTCTTCCTCAATGTGTACGATCTTTCTTATCATGATATCATCTCTCCCTGATTTTTATATTTCTGCAAATGTTTTTTTGTTTTCACTGACATCATACAAAAATCCCGGAGATTCTTCGGTAACATATGTTACCTTACAGATATAACTCCATTTTTTCCTGATCTTTCACAAGGATCTGACGCCTGTCAAGTTCCAGGATTCCTTCTTCCTGCATCTTTCCCAGTTCTCTGGAAAGAGACGGCCTGGTAATGTTTAAATAATCCGCCATCTCTTCTCTGGAAAGATTCATGTGGATCTGTCCTTCACTGTCCTGGCATTCTACAAGGAAACGGACGATCCGCTCCCGGAGACTGCCACTTCCAAGGATCCGAAGCTTCCGGTTCATATTGTAAGCCTTCCCGGCAAAAACCTCAAGAAGATTTTCCCGAAGTTTCCGGCTTAAACTATTTTCTTCCCTGTCTGTAAAGATCCGGCTGCTCATGATCAGAACGGAAACCTGCGTCAGCGCTTCCACATACATGTCATAGGAAGCTTTCTCCATAAAGGCATAAACCTCCCCGAACAGAGCCCCTGGATCTTCCAGCTGCGCCAGAAGGATCCTTTTTCCGGAAAACGTCTCTTTTGCGATGATCACACTTCCGTTAAGAAGCATATAAACCGAATCCGGCCGGTCTGTTTCCTGAAAGATCCGCTCCCCTCTGGAATAAGTCCGCACCGTTCCTTCCTGCTCCATGAGGTTTAGGAGTTCTTTTTCTTCCAGGTTTCTGCAGAGCCGGCTTTGTCTTAAAATGGCCATCCATTCTTCTCTTCTTTTTTCTTCCACTTTTTCACCTCATCTCTGTACAGGTTTTTATCACATTTCTGCAATCTCTGTCAACTCCCGTGAACTTCATAGGTTCCCAGCCTGTACTTTTTTCTGAAAATCAGTTATAATATTTTTGTTTGTAAAAAAATTTTCACCAAGGAGGATACCGGAAATGAAAACACAGAATCAGACTATGCTCTCTGAGAATACACTGACATCCCGGCCCACAGATATTATTGCGGGATTTCCTGTACGTCCCGGGTTTTTTGAATTAAATGGCGCTACTCCTCTTTCCAACGGAGTCAACTTTACCGCACATACCCGCCACGGTACATCCTGCGAGCTTCTTCTTTTCCACTCCGGAGAAGAGGAACCCTTCGCAGTCCTTCCTTTTCCCAATGCCTGTCGTATCGGTGATGTCTACTCCATGATCGTCATGGGACTGGACATCGAAGATCTGGAGTACGGCTACCGCATTGACGGTCCTTACGAACCGGAAAAGGGTCACATCTTCGATAAGACAAAGGTTCTTCTTGATCCTTATGCCAAAGCCGTTGCCGGTCAGCGTGAATGGGGCCAGCAAAAGATCGGAAGCTATCATGCCCGTGTGGTACGTGATTCCTTTGACTGGGAAGACATGCCGCAGTCCACCCGTAAGATCAGTGACCTGATCATCTATGAGCTTCACGTCCGCGGCTTTACACAGGATTCTTCTTCCGGTGTTATGCACCCGGGAACCTTTGCCGGTCTTCGTGAAAAGATCCCTTATCTCAAGGAACTGGGGATCAACGCCGTAGAGCTGATGCCGATCTTCGAGTTCGACGAGAATATGAATGCCCGTACTGTAAATGGCAAACGGCTTCTGGAATACTGGGGATACAATTCTGTCAACTTCTTTTCTCCAAACACCAGCTATGCTTCCAAGCCGGAGCATAACTGTGAGGGAACTGAGCTGAAAGAGCTGATCCGTGAGCTCCACGAAAATGGCATCGAAGTAATTCTTGATGTTGTATTCAATCATACCGCCGAAGGAAACGAGCTGGGAAAAACCTTCTGCTTTAAGGGCTTTGACAATAAGGTTTATTATATGCTGACTCCAGAGGGAAATTACTACAATTTCAGCGGATGTGGAAATACTCTGAACTGTAACCATCCCATTGTACGTCAGATGATCCTTGAATGCTTACGTTACTGGACCATCAACTACCGTGTGGACGGCTTCCGCTTCGATCTTGCTAGCATTCTCGGACGCCATGAGGACGGTTCTCCACTTAACAATCCGCCCCTTCTGGAGCTCCTTGCTTACGATCCGGTCCTTAGAAATGTCAAACTGATCGCAGAAGCCTGGGATGCCGGCGGGCTGTATCAGGTTGGTTCTTTCCCTGCCAGCCGCAGATGGGCTGAATGGAATGGCCGTTACCGTGACTGCCTCCGTTCCTTCCTGAAGGGAGATTTCTGGAATGCCTGGGACGCTGCATGGAGTATTTCCGGTTCCGGTGATCTGTACGGAGGCTTTTATTCTGATCATAATGACAATTATGCAGGATACAATTCCTGTGTCAATTTCCTTACCTGCCACGATGGCTTCACCATGTATGATCTTTATTCCTACAATGAAAAACACAACGAAGCAAACGGCTGGAATAACACCGACGGTTCCAACGATAACCGCAGCTGGAACTGTGGAGAAGAGGGCGATTCCACCAACCCTGAAGTGCTCTCCCTCCGCTTCCGCATGATACGGAATGCCTGTGCTGTACTGATGTCCAGCCGCGGAACCCCGATGTTCCTTGCAGGTGATGAATTCGGAAACACAAAACACGGAAATAACAATACCTACTGTCAGGATAACGAAACCTCATGGATCAACTGGAAGCTTCTGGAGAAAAATCACGATCTTTTTGAATTTTTCAAATTTATGATCCGGTTCCGTAAAGACCACCCTATTATCTCCCGGAAGCTTCCCAACGCAGTATGCGGTATGGAAAATATCCACACTCATAACATTGACGCAAGGGATGTGACCATTCCAAGAGATGCCCACACCTTCGCTGTAAGCTTTGCAGGCTATGATAAGAGCAAAGGCACTGATGACCTGATCTACATTGTGATCAACGCATACTGGGAGGACGTAACGGTCACACTTCCGGAGCTTGCCCGTCCCGGTGCATGGTATCTCTGTGTCAACACGTTCGGTGACGGAAATGGCCGTTATTTCTACGAAAAAGGCCAGGAGCCACGCATTGAACACGATTTCTGCATGCGGCCCAGATCCGTTGCCATCTTTACCGGCCGCAATTATTAGAATTTATATCAGGGGCAAAATTCTTTTTGTCCCTGTCTGAAAGAAATGGAGTATTTTGAATGGAATTAAAAAACAGAACTTTGTCCAATTTTGCAGAACTTGTAGAAACAGGTGAATGTAAAAAATTCCGCGGTCGTCTGAAGACAGGCATCGACCTTGGTACTGCCAATACCGTTCTTGCCGTTGTCGACCGGAATAACCGTCCCATAGCCGGAATTTCCGCACCATCCCATGCGATCCAGGATGGAGTGATCGTCAATTACTATGAATCTGTCCAGCTTGTGACAAAGCTTAAAAATGAGCTGGAGGAAAGGCTTGGCACAGAACTTACTTACGGTGCTGCTGCCATCCCTCCGGGAGTTTCTGAGGGCAGTGTCAAAAGCATCGGCTATGTTCTGGAGGGTGCCGGTTTCGAGGTTACAAATATCGTGGACGAGCCTACTGCCGCAGCTGCTGTCCTTAAGATCACAGACGGTGCTGTTGTGGATGTGGGTGGCGGCACAACCGGTATCAGCATCCTGAAAGACGGAAAAGTTATCTACACCGATGATGAAGCTACCGGCGGCAGCCATATGACCATGACAGTCGCCGGTCACTATAAGATCCCTTATGAGGAAGCCGAAGTATTGAAAACCACTCCGGAAAAAGAAGATGAAATCTTCCCTGTGATCAAGGCCACTGTAGAAAAAATGGCTGTGATCACCGAGAAATTTCTAAAGGGCTATCAGGTTCCGGCTGTTTATGTAGTTGGCGGTTCTTCCATGTTTAAGGAATTTACTACCGTTTTTGAAAAGAGGCTGAAGCTTCCGGTATACCGTCCGGTCCATCCGCTTCTTGTTACGCCCCTTGGCATCGCATATCACTGTGAGCTGCCAAAAATCTAAGCTCTTCCCGGTCTGGTCCTACGATTCTCCAGAAGGCAAACAACCTCCACTGAATCGGTGAGCGGGAACATATCAACCGGCTGCATCTTCTTTACCAGGTAATCTCTCTTAGTAAGGCAGGCAAGATCTCTTGCCAGGCTTTCCGGGTTGCAGGATACATAAACAATTTTTTCCGGTGAAAGAGTCAAAAGGGAGTGAAGGAATTTACGGTCACTTCCGGAACGTGGCGGATCCATGAGAACAACCTCCACCTTCTCTCCCTCTGCTGCTATTCCTTCCATAAACCATCCTGCATCTCCCGGAACAAAACGAACATTACGGATCTTGTTTTCCCTGGCATTCATTCTGGCATCACGGATAG
This sequence comes from Ruminococcus sp. AF17-12, assembly GCF_003479245.1. NCBI lineage: Bacteria > Bacillati > Bacillota > Clostridia > Eubacteriales > Oscillospiraceae > Ruminococcus > Ruminococcus sp. AF17-12. The sequence goes on along the minus strand of NZ_QUGY01000013.1, from coordinate 46,826 downwards.
CATCACGGTTCAGTTCTACACCAATGACATCCCTGGCATTCCCGGAAGCGATGATCCCGATAGTACCTGTGCCGCAGTAAGCATCGATCACCCTCTCTTTTCCTGTCATTGCCGCAAACTCCATAGCCTTTCCGTAAAGTACTTCTGTCTGCACAGGATTTACCTGATAAAAAGAAGATGGAGAAATACGGAAGGTCAGTCCCATAAGTCGATCTTTGATGAATCCCGGTCCGTAAAGTACGATATTGCGGTCTCCAAGTACCATGCTTGTCTGTCTGTCATTGACATTGAGAACCACCGTAGTGATCTCCGGATGCTCTTTACGGAGAGCTTTTACAAAGTTATTCTTAGATGGAAATATTGGAGAAACCGTAACTAATACCACCATGATCTCTCCTGTGGAAAAGCCTCTCCGCACAAGCACATGGCGGAGAAGTCCATATCCTGTATCCTCATCATAGGTCTTGATCTTAAAGGATTTCAGCATACCACGTATGGTACGGATGATTTCCTGACTTTTTTTATCTTCGATCATACAGTCATCTACGGAAACGATCCTATGACTCTTCTCCTCATAAATCCCGGAAATTACGTTTCCCTTCCGGTCACGGCCAAAAGCTGCATGAACTTTGTTTCTGTAATAATAGGGGTCTTCCATTCCAATGATCGGCTCTACTTTTCCGAATTTTTTCAGAAGGCCTTCTGTAATTCTCTGTTTCCTGCGAAGCTGCTCCTGGTAGGATACACCCTGATAACGGCAACCGCCGCATTTCTTCGCAACTGAACAGACAGTCTCTTTCTGTTCCATTTTTATCTCTCCTCTTTTATGGGCACAAAAAAGATGTTCCCAGTTATTTTCACTGAGAACATCTTATCAGACCTTTTCTTTTTTTACAAGAAAATCCTTGGCCTACTCCTGATATGGCTCATTAAATACAAGAATATGTTTCTTCACATTCTCGTAAGTACCCTGGACCATAGCCTCATTGAGGTCAAAGAAATTATGCTTATCTGTTGATTCCATATATTTCTCCACATGAGCTGTCAGGCTGTTAAAGCTTGCTGTGGCAATATTCACCTTACGGATGCCAAGAGAGATTGCCTTCTGGAAATCTTTATCAGTGATGCCACTGCCGCCATGAAGAACCAGCGGAATATCCACTCTCTCATGGATCTTCTCCAATACATCAAAAGCAAGCGTCGGCGCTACCGGATAATTACCATGGGCATTACCGATGGCAACTGCAAGCGCATCAATACCTGTCTCTCTTGCGTAAACGACCGCATCATCCGGATCTGTGCAGCGGATACCGTGGTCACAGCTTCCATCCTCACTTCCGCCCACAAGTCCCAGCTCAGCCTCAACTGTAGCGCCGTATTTACGTGCTTTCTCCACAACGGCCTTTACTCTGGCGATGTTTTCCTCAAAAGGAAGCGTAGAAGCATCCAGCATAACCGATGTAAAGCCAAGCTCCAGAGCCTTGTCAACCGTCCCAAAAGTAAGACCATGATCCAGATGGACAGCCACATCCACCTTAGCCTCCTTTGCAGCCTGTACCATCATCGGTCCCATCAGGTGAAGCGGAGAATTTTTCAAACGCACCTCCGCGATCTGAAGGATGATCGGAGTATCCAGTTCTTCTGCTGCACGGATCGCACCTCTTACCATTTCCATATTACCAACACTGAAAGCACCGCAGCCAATATTTTTCTCTTCGGCACGTCTCAGCAGATCTTTCATTTTCACAAGTGCCATGATTCGGCCCTCCTGTCCTGTTTATCGTACACTGTTTGCATCTTCTTACAGAAAAAAGCGGTGTCAAAGCACTACTGGCTGATACCGCTTTTTCTATGCAAAGCGGACATCTTTATTCCGCTTAACTGTACATCAGCATGCACCTATTTCCCTGTCGTAATTATAAGCCTGTCTTCTCAGCAATGAATTTTCTTGCACGGATTGCATACTCAAGCGGATTAGCCTTAGCCGGATCCTGCTCAGCCTCAACAACCATATATCCCTCGTAGCCTGCATCCTCGAGAACCTTGAAGATTGGATCATAGTTGATGCATCCATCTCCCGGAATCGTGAAGGCACCGGCTCTTACGCCTGCAAGGAAGCTCATGTTTTCTTTCTTAACCTGCTCAACAACTTCCGGACGGATATCCTTCAGATGAACATGTTTGATCCTGTGAACATATTTCTTTACAACCTCAAGAGGATCCTCTCCACAGTATGTAAAGTGACCGGTATCAAAAAGAAGACTTACATATTCAGGATCTGTATTCTCCATCATACGGTCAACCTCAGCAAGGCTCTGTACAACAGTACCCATATGATGATGGAAAGTAAGAGCAATACCATACTCCTCTTTTGCGATCTTACCAAGCTTGTTCATACCTGTGCAGAAGGTATCCCACTCTTCGTCATTCATCTCATATTTATGTCCGAAAATCGGAGTATCCATCTGGCCCTGAACACTGTGGCTCTGCTCAGATGCGCCGATCACTTTCGCACCCATAGCTTTCAGGAAAGCAAGCTGTGCACGGAACTCCTTCTCAACCTCCTCAAACGGTTTGGTGATCAGGAAGCTTGAGAACCACTGGTTACAGATCTCAACACCACGAAGCTCAAGAGCCTTCTTAAGAACCTCAGGATCCTTCGGATACTTGTTACCCACCTCGGAGCCTGTGAAACCGGCAAGAGCCATCTCACTGACGCACTGCTCAAAAGTATTCTCTTTGCCAAGATCCGGCATATCATCATTTGTCCATGCAATTGGTGCAATACCAAGCTTTACTTTATTCTTATCAAACATTGGTCAATTCTCCTTTTTATTTGAATTATTCCATAATCTCAGAAATCTTAACCGGTCTGTGCTCCTCGCTGGATTTCTTAGCTGCAAGACCCATTAATACCGGCTTCAGACCATCATAAACATTAAGAGGTGTCTCTTTGTCATTAACGATCGCATCAATAAATGCTGCAACCTCTTTACCATAAGCGTCCATGTATCTCTCAAGGAAGAAGAACATCGGCTTCTCGCCTGTAACACCCTCAGCATTGCTGATCACTGTGGAAGACTGGCTGTCATTGGAAATAGCAGCCATACCATCAGAACCGAAAACCTCAGCTCTCTGATCATAGCCATAGGAAGCTCTTCTGCAGTTATCGATAACAGCAATAGCACCATTCTCCATCTGAAGAGTGATAACAGCTGTATCAACATCCCCAGCCTCACCAATAGCCGGATCAACCAGATTTGCGCTCTGAACATAAACCTCTGTAGCATCGCAGCCTGCAAGATAACGAACCATATCGAAATCATGAATTGTCATATCCAGGAACATGCCACCGGAAACCTTAACATAATCAATGCTAGGCGGCTCAGGATCGCGGGAAGTGATCTTGATGATCTCCGGTTTACCAACCTTACCAGCTGCAACAGCCTGCTGAAGAGACTCAAAGTTATGGTCGAATCTTCTGTTAAAACCAACCTGATATTTCAGATTTGTGCCCTCAAGAGCATCGATAACCTCTTTGATCTTGGCAATGTCATGATCGATCGGTTTCTCACAGAAAACATGCTTGCCAGCCTTGATAGCCTCTACAGAAATCGGAGAATGAGTATCTGTAGAAGAACAGATCAGAACTGCGGAAATCTCAGGATCATTGATGATTTCCTTATAATCCTTAGTCGTGTGCTCAACACCCATGCTCTTAGCCCATGCAGCAGTCTCATCATTTAAGAAAGGATCTGCAACCGTCTTGATCACCGCATCCGGCACCCTTGTTGTAATACTAGTAATATGAACTCTACCAATTCTACCTGCTCCGATAATACCAACTTTAATCATAGTTTTGATCTCCTTTTGATTTATTTTCCCAATGTAATCTCTTTGCGTGTCCGAACACGCTCTTTATGCTTAATATAATATCATCGCAACACACAAATCGCAACCCCTAATATTGTACAATATTACCATCTTTTTTCTATTAAAAATGACGAGAACTATTTTTAGCCACAATATGTAATATTTTTAGGTCAACTTCACCGAAAATATCTCCAACACATTCCCATACAATCACCCTAATCATCCCACACACCACCCCCTTCAAGCATCCTGCACAGCATCACAGCTTACATCCCTTCAAGCATCCAGCGCAGCGCCGATGCCCAAACTCTCCCTGCAAACAGGCGCAAACTCAGCCCTTGCAGTCGTCCAGCGCAGCGCTGACGACCCACAACCTATCGTCAAACGACATTTTTTCTCGCTGGAAGCACCAGCCGCGGAAGGGGATGCTGTCTGGCTCTGCTTCTGCAGGAGGGGAGCTGATTCTTGGACGGCGGGAATCTGCGTTGTTTTTCAAAAGTCCGCTGTCTGAGCGGCAGCAGGCCGCGAGTTCGGACTTTTGAAAAACGCTTTTAGCAGATTTCCGGCGTCCTAGAAGCCAGCCCCCGACGAAGCCGCAGACCAGACAGCATCCCCTTCCGCGGCGTCCCTCCGCACAAAAAAAGGAGACACCCCACTTCAGTGTCTCCCCTCCGGAATCGTATACTCATTCCTTATATATATTTCCGTAAAAATCTTCGCCCTCTCCGGCGCTTCCCCATTAAACAGCAGCCGGAACAAAATCATCACCGGCTCATACCCCTGTATCCTGGCATCCTGCCCGATCAGGAAATGAATAAATCCTTCCCTCATCAGCTCATAATTCCGCCCCATAAAATCATTGGCAACCATCTTCACCCGACCAGCTTTCCCCGCTCCGGCAATTGCCTCACACACCCCCTCCTCCCCATGAGAAGTAAGATATATCCCGTCAAGATCCGGAACATCCTTAAATATCCCTTCCGTAATTTCCCTGGCCCTGCCATTCTCCTCAAAGCAATACTCCGGCCCAATGATCTCAATCCCAGGATACTTCCGCGCAATTTCCTCACGGAATCCAATCACCCTGCTGCTCAGAGAAGTATTGGTACTATAGCCGGAAATCACAACAACCTTTCCTTTTCCACCGGTCAGCTCCCCCATAAGCCCCGCAGCCGCACGGCCACACTGCACACCGTTCTGCCCTACAAAGCAAAGCCGTTTCGTATCCTCCACATCCGAAGTAAACGTCACCACCGGGATCCGAAATTCCTCCACAAACCGGTCAATTTCCCTTTTCACACGTTCCTCATCCAAAGGAACCATGGCAATACCACTAACCTCTTCCATCCGCATCTTCTCCATGGCGAGAATAACATCCTCCGCATTCTGATGCTCGATCTTATGGACCAGGACTGTACCACCAAGATTATCCACCTCAGCGCACGCCTCCTGGATTCCCTTCAGAACTTCTTTCATAAAAGGTGTTTCCGCGCCCTGCAGGATCACGCCGATCTTAATATTATTTCTGCTCATGGATAGAGCACGGCCCAGTTGATTCGGCTTATACCCCATCTCATCAGCGATGGCACGGATCCTCTCAGCAACCTCCGGACGGATCCTGCCCCTGTTATTTAACGCTCTGTCAACAGTACCTCTGGAAACACCGGCAGCTTCCGCGATCTGCCTTATAGTAACTCCCATACTAAGCACCTCTTTCTATGATAATCCGGATTCTTTTCTGTATTCCGCAGGACTTAAGCCCGTAAACTTCTTAAATATCTTGGAAAAATAATGATAATCTCCAAACCCGGAACGCAACGCCACATCCTTAACTTTACAGTTCGTCTCTGAAAGAAGCTTCTTTGCACAGTCGATCCGAAGCTCCTGCACATAATTGGAAAAACCGATCTTCATCTCCTGTTTGAAAAGATAACTGAGATAAGCAGGATTCACCTCCGCCGCATCTGCTGCATCCTGAAGGCTGATCGGCGCTTCATAATGTTCCCGGATAAACTCCAGTGCTTTTTTCACAGCAGCAGAGATCCCCTCCGGAACAGCATCCTCTTCCCCCACAAAAAGCTGCGAAATACAGGCACTGCCCTTTTCCCTGAATTTCTCAAAGCTTTCGATATCTCCATACCAGATGGGCTCTTTCTCAATTCCGGCTGTCTGATTCAATTTCTTAAGCCACTGTACCAGAAGTCTTCCGTCGGTATAACAATCCTGACAGTCAGCGAGAACCTGTGTCCAAAGCTCCTCCGCTTTCTTTCGGTCTTTCCCTGCCTTCAGCCTGGAAATCTGCCCTTCCAGCTTCTCAGCACTTTCCGGTAAAACACTGTCCGCTTTCTTCCGTCCTTCAAAATAAAGGATCTCTTTTTTCTCATAAAAATGCAGCTTCATCATTTCTCTGGCCTGCTGATAAGCCTGGCGGATCCCATCCTCTCCCATGCAGACACTGCTGACACTGATACCAAAATCACAAAGATCCTCCTGACAGTGCCGGTAGCAGATCGCTACTGCCTCAGTCAGTCTCTGCTGCATAGCCGATGTCCTGCAGTCTCCGGAAAGATCAAGAAAACAGCAAAAAATCCCTGCGCCAAGATAGACCACTTCCGTAAATTCACTTTCTGTCCCAAGAAGCTCCTCCGTACGTTCCAGCAGTCTGTGGCGGAAATGATGGGAATACTGTTCCACTTCCAACGGCGTCCATTGTCTTTCCCTCTCTGCCCAGTTCTCCATAAACATACAGATCACAGCACTGTTAAAATATTTCCCGGCGATTCCGGCTTCCACACGCTTTTCCTCACGTGCCTGATTTTTCAGCATCCCCGAGATCAGTCCGTTAAAAAAATAATACTTCAGAGCGTGACTTCCCAGATGGATCAGCTTTCTCGTCCGTGCCTGTTCCTGACTTTTTTCTCTGCGCTTCTCGATCAGCCGGGCTGATTTTTCCAGAGTATCATAAAGACTATCCTCGTCCAGACTGTTCTTTAATACATATTCATCCGCCCCAAGACGCATGGCCTCTTTTACATATTCAAAATCATCATGACAGCTGAGCACGATAATATAGATATCCCTGTTTTCCTCACGGATCTTTCTGATCAGCTCAATTCCATCCATCACAGGCATGGTAAGATCCGTCACAAGAACATCGATTTTTTCTTTCTGAAGGAATCCATAAGCTTCCTCCCCGTCTTCTGCATCATCCACGATCTCATATCCTGCTTTTTCCCAGGAATCCAGGGTTTTGAGATAGCTCCTTACAAGAAAATCATCATCTGCCACCAGTGTTCTGTACATTAATTTTTTCTCCCTTCTTCAGGCATATCATAGATCGCAGGCAGAAATACCGTGACCTCTGTACCGTTTCCACTGCTTACGTATTCCATTCCTCCCTGTGTCCCGTAATAAAGCTCCAGGCGTTCTTTTACATTTGGAATCCCCACTGCGGAAAGTCCGTTTGTTTTTTTTGCATGACTGTTAAAAAGATCTCGGATCTGCTCTTTTGTCATTCCTCTGCCGTTATCCTTTACTATGAGGATCAGCTTTCCTTCACTTACGTTTCCGCTGATCCAGATTTTTCCTGTTTGCCGTTTGATGTCGATCCCGTGAAGAAGAGCATTCTCCACAAGCGGCTGAAGGATCAGTCTCGGAATATAGCACCGGTATGCTTCCTCAGAGATCTCATATTTCACCTGAAAGCTTCCCTGATAGCGAAAATCCTGCAGATGGATATAATTTTTCAGTATATGGATCTCATCGGCAACAGAAAGGAAGCTTCCCTTTTTGTTGATACTGGCCTGCAGAAGCTCCACGAAATCTCCAATAAGCCCCGCCAGCTCTTTTTCCCCTTTCAGAAATGCCGCAAATTTGATGGAGTTCAATGTATTATACATAAAATGCGGTGTGATCTGATACTGCAGTGCTTCCAGCTCTGCATCTTTTTTCTGCTGTTCCTCTTCAATCACCTGGGCGATCAGAGCTTCGATATAATCCAGCATGTGGTTGAATTCTTTTCCGAGGGTTCCGATCTCATCAGCAGTAGTCACTTCTGTACGGAGGCTCAGATCTCCCTCACCAACCTTCTCAACCGTGCCAGTCATAGATCTGAGCGGTCCGCAGACTACTCTGGAGAGCCACAGTGCCAGCAGCACAGCTGCCACAAAAACTGCACCAAATATTCCGATCAGAAAGAGCCGCATCCGGGAAAGTCCGCTTAAAACTTCTTTTTTCGGTACCTCCAGATATAAGCCGCAGTCTGAAAAGCTACCTCTGCTGAAAAAAGAGATCACACCGTTTTTTTCTGCATAGCCTTCCATTTCGGGAACATTCTGGTCTGTAATCTCTGGAAATGTTTTTCCAATGTCACTGTAGTCTCCGGATGTCACGATTTCATCATTTCTGTCTACCAGAACTATTCTGGTGATCTTTTCATCATTGACAGCTTCCAGATATTCGTAATAAATTGCCCGTTCCCTGATATCTGCGACAACATACCCCAGAATCTCTCCGTTATCATCCTCTACCTTCTGGATCACAGAAAGAAAGCTGCCGCCTTCATGGATCGGAGATTCCACAAGAACCGGAAAGGAATCCAGTTCCTGTATTTTTTCCAATTCCTCGATATGTTCTCCTGAAATCCCCTGCTTGTTTACCGGAAATTCCTCAGAAGTCACAGCCATTTTTTTGTCTGGAAAGACAAAGTAAAGGGAGTTGATATCTTTATATTCCCGACTGTGTTCCCGGAGAAGCCCAGCCATATTTTCCAGGCTGTTTTCATTTCCTGTACAGCTGTATTCCTTCGCATTATTCCGTATATCTGTATCCCAGGCAGTTCTCGTATTCACATAATAAATCTCTTTCAGGGATTCGTCCAGATCTTTTATAGTTTGCTGCATCCGTCCATACAGGATACCTGAATAATTTTCTTCGATCATCCCTGCTGCCCGAAAATAAAATACCCCCGTAAGAGAACAGGCAGTAAACATGGTTACTGTCAGGATCGCCAGTAATATCTTTGCCCGGATACTTTTTAACATAGAACTCCTCCCTTCTGTAAAGCGGATATATGCCTCTCTATGCTATATGCCCATAAACGCAGGAAACAGCAGGAGTATCCTACCCCTGCCTGATTTCCTGTTTGCGGTTGAATATATGTTTTACAATAAAATATTTATAACTGTCCGTGTGCCTCGCGCTCGGTAAGCTCCTGCATGATCGCCGGATACATTTTGTCAAGCTTATATCCGAAAAGCGTTACAATGATCACTGCTGCAATGAGGATCGGTCCAAATTTATAAAGAGAAACGATCATCTCCAATGCTGTTTCCGGCTGTGCAGTTATTCCTGCAGATGAGCTTACATATCCGGAACTGCTTAAAAGACCTGTGATCACTGCGGAGGCAAGACCTGCGCCAACTTTTGTTCCGATGGAACCACCTGCAAAGATCAGACTTTCCTGACGGATATGGTTTTTCCACTGTCCGAACTCTACTACATCACCAACCATACTGAATACAACTGCGTTCAGTGGAGCAAGTCCGATGGCACGTGTGACACAGCTCATAACCATGAAGCCGAAGCTGTATGGATTCAGGAAAAACAGAATCTGGCCGCCAAGTGCAACAAATCCGCCGACAAATGCGATATTTCTTTTTCCGAATTTCTTGATCAACGGTGAGCAGATGAAGATTCCCACTACCAGAACCAGGGTTTCTGTAAGGAACAGTGCGCTGTACATCCATGTATCATTGTTGAAAATATATTTACAGTAGTACGGAAGAATGGTTCCTGTGATCGTAAAGGATACACTCTGTACTGTCCACAGAAGCATTACTGCCCAGAAATACTGATTTGCAAAAAGTGCCTTCAGCATTGTCGGAATCGGAAGCTTCTCATCTTTCTTTCTTGCTTCGATCTGAACCTTTTCCTCACATCTGAAGAAGCAGAGAAGCAGAAGTGCAAGTGCAAGCACTGCCCATACACTCATAACCTTGATCCATGCAGCCTGATCATTTCCAAGAAGCTTTACAAGCGGCAGTGTACAGGTTGCTGCAACGATCTTTCCGATAGGTGACAGTCCCATTCTCAATACACTGAGTTTATCTCTCTCTGATGATTCGCGGATCATCATTGAAGAAAGGCTTCCATATGGAAGATTGATCGCTGTATAGCATATGGTCGTACAGAAGTTATAGGTTACAAAGAGATACAGAAACTGAAGCATCCCTGTTGTACGCGGCACTGTGAAAAGCAGTACTGCTGACAGCGCAAACGGAATGCTCATCCACAGAAGCCAGGGTCTTGATTTTCCCCATTTGGAATTGGTCCTCTCTACAATGACACCCATGACCAGATCGGAAAATCCATCAAAGCATCTGGAAAGTAACATTACCAGTCCTACTGTTGCTGCGCTTATCCCTACATAATCTGTGTAAAACAGCGTCAGCAGTGTTCCGATCATTCCGAACACGATATTACATCCTACATCTCCTCCAGCATAACACAGCCCTGTTGATACCGAAAGTTTTTTCTTCTCCATCTTATTATCCCGCCCTTTCATTTCTTTTCGTTTTTTATTTTCGCTTTCCTTTTGATGATTCTATTTTATCGAAAATACGGGATTATCATAGTATGAGAAATTTTAGTTTTTTCGGTATTATTTTTACCTGACTGTTAAATCTGTACCAAAGTTTTTCTGATTCTGATATCTCTACATCCTTCTTTTGTCCTATTTTTATGTTTCGTGTTTTATTTTTGGATACCAGCCTGACTTTTTACCGAATCAGTCAATGCCTCTGCCGGATTGTAAAAAATAATAAGCAGCGGATGGAAACCTGCTTGTATCAGGGATGAGAATGTCCGTCATCCTTCATATATGTATCAATATTTTCTTCGGTAAGCACCTGGGAATCCAGAATCTCATCTTCTCCTGTTCCATCTCCCTCCAGATCCTTCACAATATACCGGATGGTTTCATAACCAATCTGATAACCGGACTGCGCGCCAAGCGCCACGATACGCCCATCCTGAACCGCTTTCAAGGCATCTTCCTGAGCATCTACGGAAACAATAGAAATCTCCCGTCCTTCAGTTGCCTCTGAAAGTCCCAGGGCCGTCACTGCACTTGTGGCCATGATTCCGTTAAGATCCGGATACTTCACCAGGATCTCATCCACATCCTTCTGGGAAACCCGCATATTGCTGTATCCGTTCCGAACCATTTCAATGGTGATCCCAGGCTCTTTTTCCATATATTTTTCAAATCCGGCAACACGCATCCGGTGTCCAGCCTGCTTAAAATCACCGGCGATCACGCCAATCTTTCCTTTATGATCCAGAGCCTTTGCAAGCTGCTCGCCCAGCTCATAGCCTAGTTTTTCATTGTCAATTCCAATATAAGGGATTTCTGAATCCTCTATGGGAGTATCACAGGCATATACAGAAATCCCCTTTTCTCTTGCGAAATTTAAATAATCTTCGCATTCATAGGAATCTATAGGAGAAACTGCCATCGCCTGGATATCGGTTTTCAGAAGATCCCTGATCATATTTTTCTGAACCTCTTCTTCTGTTTCGGAATCCGGGGACAGAATCACCACATCTGCATGATATTTTTCTGCCGCATCTTTCATTCCGTCGCAGACAGACAACCAATATTCACTGCTTTTAGATTTTGTAACAACACCGATCGTTACCTGCTCTTCTTCTGTTTTCTTTGCAGAAGACCCGCATCCGGAAAGGCTGCAAACTCCTATGACTGCCACCAGAATACAGATATACTTTTTTCTCATGAAGGATATGCCTCCTTTTCTTTTGCAGCTATATTTGCCACGGGAAAAAAGACTCCGGAGCCTTTTTCTCCGGTCCGGAGTCTTTTCCTATCTGGCAATGCAGGGTTTACATTTACATTTTACCAGAGTTTTCTGTAGATTTCTTTTACTTCCTCTTCTGTTACATCACGCATGGTATTCTGAGGACTTCCACTGTCCATGGCATCATGTGCCATTTTGTCGATGACGTTGAAGAACTCTTCTTTATTGATACCGAACTGCTCCAGAGTCGGAGTATCCAGTTCATTTACAAGTGACTCTACTGCTTTCAGGAATTTCTCAGCCGCTTCCTGATCAGAATCAGTTGCATCCGCCACACCAATATCACGTCCCAACGCTCCGAATCTGCCGTATGCTCCGGGAAGCGCAAAGGTAAGGCACTCCTTCAGAAGCATGGCATTGGAAAGTCCGTGTGCTACATGGAACAGTGCTCCGATCGGACGGCTCATTCCATGGATAATGGTAACAGATGCATTGTTAAATGCGATTCCTGCCTCAAGAGCAGCGACAGACATCTGTACACGAGCTTCTTCATTCTTTCCGTCTTTATATGCAACCGGAAGATATTTAAAGATCCTCTTTACTGCAGATACTGCAAAAGTATCGGAAAGTGTCTGTGCTTTTCTGGATGTATAAGCTTCCACACAGTGGCAAAGTGCATCAAGACCTGTTGCTGCTGTGATCTTTGGAGGTGCAGTCATAGTAAACTGCGGGTCGATAATGGCAAGATCCGGCATGAGAACTTTGCCTTTAAGAAGCATCTTGATGTCTTTTTTGGTATCCGTGATAATCGTGAACTGTGTTGCCTCAGATCCCGTTCCTGCTGTGGTAGGGATCGCCGCCATTGGCGGCATCTTTACATCGATCACTTTTCCCATGTAGTCGGAAATGCTTCCACCGTTTACTACCAGTGAGCCGATGGCTTTCATAGAGTCAATGGGACTTCCGCCTCCCAGAGCTACCAGGAAGTCACAGTTCTCATCTTTATAAATCTGTAAGCCTTTTTCGATCATGGTATCTGTTGGCTCACCACAGATGTCAGAATAAATGCTGTATTCAATGCCCTGATTTGTCAGCGCCTTCTCAACTTTTGCACAGTTTCCCAGGTCGATCATTACTTTATCGGTTACGATCAGAGCTTTTTTACCAAGGAGTTTCAGTGCTCCTTCTGCCATATCCAGTGCTCCGGAACCAGAAATAATTTCTCCAGGTACAATAAATTCTCTTGCCATTGTCAAAATCTCCCTTCAGTCAGTACAATTTTTTTCATAATAGCAGCAGGTCTACTGCTGTCCGCTCCTCACAAACAACAGCATTTTCCTCTTCCTGCTGCCTGTTATTTACGATCCAGTATCAGTATCTCCGAATCCTTAAAACTCGGCGTCATGAAGCCAGGTATATCTCTCATCCTCGCAGCGGTCTGTCTGCAGCCACGGATTTCCGTCAATGTGGCGGATCATCCAGCATGTATACATCTGATATCCAGGTGCAACTGCCTGCGGATGAAGCTCTCCTCCTGGAATTGCGGAAAAGCTCTCGTCTGTACTCTTAAATACCTGATCACCGACAAAGCTTGCTCCAAACCCTTCCGGATGATCAAATTTGAAAAAGTATGTCTCAGGCTGCGGATGTCTGTGCGGCAGGTATCCGGACCAGTTTCCTCTGTCATTGAGAACCTCACCAAGAACCATATTGGACTCCGGTGAAATGTCATGATCGAAGATGGTGTTTACTCTTCTCTTCGCAACATTTCCGAACTTGCCTACGCAGGAATATCCCCACGGAGCATCTTCTGGTTTGTAGAGTTTTGCACCGAAATCTTTCTCGTTCTTTGTGCACTGAACAAGGATCTGTGACTCTGCATTTGCTACAACTGTAATCTCAGTTCCTGTGCATCCGTGAACACACCATGGTCCCTCTGTGAACACGTCTTTTCTGGTTGCTGCAGCTTCGTTTCCGTTCCATTTATAGGTAATGTTTCCGGAGAGGAGGAGAACTGCTGTCTCCTCACCCTCTCTTAAAAATGTTCTTGTCTCTCCTGATTTCATACGGTAAACACGGATGTCCATCATCATGGCCTTGTACTCATTATCGTATGTTGTAAGAATCTTTTCGCCTTTTTCGTCATATTCCGGATAACCAAATACTTTACTCATTTTCTTACCTCCCAGATTAGTACAGTCTTGCCTCTTCACGGCCTTTCATAACTCCCTCGCAGGCCTTTCTTACACTTTCTTTCTCAGATGTTGTTGCGATTCCTACATCCCACCAGGACTCATATCCGTCTGTCATGGTCTTCGGGATAACTTTGAGATCAAAGAGGCATGCGATCTCCTGCTTTTTGGCATCTTCCAGAGCGTCTACCAATTCCTGGATGGTGCGGCAGGTATAGGTCTTCAGACCATAGCCTTCGCCGATCTTTGCATAATCTACAGGGATCAGATCTCCGGTCGGTTTCTTGCCGTCTGTATAACGGAACTCTGTTGCAAGGCTTCCGATTCCGTGGTTCATCTCAAGGTTGTTGATGCAGCCAAATCCGCAGTTATCGAATACCATGATATTGACTTTCTGTCTCTCCTGCATGATAGTCATGATCTCACTGTGGAGCATCTGGAAGCTGGAATCTCCAACTACGCAGTATACTTCATTATCCGGCTCAGCAAATTTCACACCGAGGGTAGCGGCAACCTCATATCCCATACAGGAATATCCGTACTCTGCATGATATCCGCCACGTTTGTCTGTTCTCCACATACGCTGCATACAGCTTGGAAGGGAACCGCCTGCTGTGATGATGGTTGCATCTTTGTCGATAGTTCTGTTGATTGCTGCAAGTGCTGCTGTCTGTGTGATCTTTCCGTTTGTAAGCTTTACATATTCCGGAATCGTACGAGGATCTCTTGCCTTGATCAGCGGCTCAAAATCATCTCCTGTGTACTCAATGCTTCCAAGGCGCTCCATCTCTTTATCCCATGCAGCTTTTGCTTTCTCGATCTCATCTGTGTATGCAGATTTATATCCTCTTGCACGAAGCTTTTCTGCTAGTGCTTCTACGGTAGCTTTTGCATCACCCACTGCTTTTACTGCATCCATCTTGTATGCGTGGAATCTGCAGTTGTTGATACTTACAAACTGAACATCCTCATTCTGGAACAGATGCTTGGAGCTTGTTGTAAAGTCAGACATTCTGGAACCGATAGAAATTACCACGTCTGCGTCTTTACCGATGATGTTGGAAGCGTAGGTTCCTGTTACACCGATACCGCCAAGACAGTACGGATTGCCAGACTGGCAGGCACTCTTTCCGGCCTGTGTCTCGCCGAATGGGATCTTGAACTCTTCACAGAATTTCTCAACAGCTTCTCCAGCTTCTGAGTAACGGACACCACCACCAACAACGATAAGCGGTTTCTTCGCTCCTGCGATGACCTCTGCCACATCCTCAAGCTCTTCCTCTACTGCAACCGGTCTTGTGATCCTGTGCACTCTCTTCTTGAAGAAGTACTCCGGGAAGTCAAAGGACTCACCCTCAACATCCTGGCAAAGCGCGATGCAGCATGCACCTGTTTCAGCCGGATCTGTAAGAACTCTCATTGCATTGATCAGAGCGGTCATGACCATCTCCGGTCTTGTGATCCTATCCCAGTATTTGCAGACTGGCTTGAATGCATCGTTCGTACTGACGGCAAGGCTGCTGCTCTGCTCCAGCTGCTGGAGAACCGGGTCAGGCTGGCGAGATGCAAAAGTATCTGCCGGGAATACAAGAAGCGGAATATTATTTACAGTTGCTGTTGCACATGCTGTTACCATGTTTGCAGCTCCAGGTCCGATGGAGGAAGCGCATGCAATGATTTTTTTGCGGTTGCTCTGTTTTGCAAAAGCGGTAGCAACGTGACACATACCCTGCTCATTTCTTCCCTGAAGAACCTTCAGCTGTCCCGGATTTGTATCCAGTGCCTCACCAAGTCCTACAGCAATACCGTGTCCGAAGATCGTGAAAAATCCTTCTACGAATTTTGTCTCCACTCCGTCCATGGAAACATACTGATTATCCAGAAATTTTACAATTGCCTGTGCAGTTGTCATTCTTACTGTCTTTGCCATTTTTCCCACTCCTTTTCTTTATACTCTTGCGATCATTTCGCCGAATTTTTCTTTTTCATCTTTAATGAATGCGTGAACTTCATCCGGTCCCGGAAGGGAATCGGAGCAGTTGTTGCTTTTAACCATCATGGATGCCTCAGCAGAACCAAACTCCAGGCAGTCAATGATCTCCCAGCCCTGATACAGTCCATACAGGAATCCGGAGCCGTATCCGTCGCCGCCGCCGAAGCCTTTTCTTGCCTCAACCGGGAATGGCTTGATGCTGAACTTCTGTCCGTCAACTGTGTAGGCTGTGGAACCCTTCATACCGTGTTTGATGACAACGATCTTTGCATTTTTTGCCTGCCAGTAAGCTGCACTCTCCTCATCAGTCATGCCTTCTTTGATCAGTTTCTCTGTAAGGTCAAACTCTTCTCTGGAGCCCATGATGATGTCAGCTTCCTTAGCTACGATGGAATAGTAGATGGAAATCTCATCTGCATTCTTCCAGTTGTACTCTCTGTAATCAATATCAAAAATGATCTTTGTGTTTACTTTCTTAGCAAGCATAACCGCTTTGATCGCTGCTTCTCTGGAAGGGCTCTCTGCGAGAGCAGTTCCGGAAATGAGGATCGCTTTTGCATTTTTGATATAATCCTCGTGGATGTCGTCTACATGAAGCTGCAGATCTGCGATACGGTTACGATACATGAGGATGCTGCTTTCCTTTGGAGAAAGCATCTCGGTAAAGGTAAGTCCCAGCTTCTCTCCGTTTGTACATTTTGTGATCTGTGAGGTATCGATTCCTCTCTCATCAAAATAATCTACAACATACTCACCGAACTGATCATCCGAAACCTTTCCGATAAATCCTGCTTTCAGGCCATGCTTGGTAACACCTACAGCAATGTTTGCAGGAGATCCTCCTACAAATTTCTCAAACATATGTACCTTCTTCAGGGGTTTGAACTCCTCCTTTACCTGATCGTTGTAAGCAGGATTAAAATCAATGGCAACTCTTCCAAGGAGCACCAGGTCCATTGGTCTGGATTCATCAAATTCGATATACTTCATGATCTTACCTCCGTTTGTTTGATGGTTTATTTTTTACTTCTTTTTTATGTGCTTTTTTTACTTTGCGTGCTTTTTTCTTTTGTTTAGCGTGCTTTCTTGCGTGTTTCTTATGATGTTAATATAGCACCGTTTTACAATTTGGGCAAGTACTTCTTTTCATTTTTCTTTTTTTCAGTTATTCTATACAATTTTTGTAGTTTTGTTTTGTTCAAAGTAGCTATTATCTACATGTGCATTTGCGTGTTGATTTTTTTTAGCACGCTATTGGCACGCAATCAAATGTATCCAGACAGTCGTTTTCTTGGAATCTATATTTCATATCGTAGTATCTTACAGATTTCCTGTAATATAAAAAAGCCTGCAGTTTTCATCCTGCAGACTATTTTATATGATACTTTGCACAATACATGTTCAAAGGTTATATTTTGTTTTGATCTTGATATCTGTAAAGAGATATTCTCTCTCCGGCTCCTGTCCTTTTGTCAGGATATCCGCCAGGATCCTTGGCGGTTCATACCCCTGGACA
The DNA here is from genome assembly GCF_003479245.1 of Ruminococcus sp. AF17-12. Classification (NCBI taxonomy): domain Bacteria; kingdom Bacillati; phylum Bacillota; class Clostridia; order Eubacteriales; family Oscillospiraceae; genus Ruminococcus; species Ruminococcus sp. AF17-12. Next base: position 29,435 of record NZ_QUGY01000013.1, on the reverse strand, counting down.
TATCCATTCTGGTCGATCAGAAAATCCACATGATCATTCTTCAGTGCCCGTTCATTCTTCGGAGTCTGATCGTAGATCACAACGTAGGGCCTGCGGTCAAGTCTCAGCTTTTCAAATGCCTTCCCCACTCCTGCCTGGCCTCCGGATACAACCAGGATCCCGCTGATCCCTGAAGTACTCATCATGGCATTTTCTATAATGTGCTCCACCTCAGCTGCTTCATCAAAGCTTCCGTGAACACCGGCGATCTCCAGATGTGGAAAAGCCCGCTTGGCTTCCTCTACAAAGCCATCCACTCGCTGATTGTCAACATGATTGCTAAAATATCCGGTGATGATCAGGATCTTTCCATTTCCTCTTGTCAGCATTCCAAGAAGTCCGGCTGCGGTACGTCCACTTTTACGGTTATCCATTCCCACAAAACAGGTTCTTCTCGTTCCTACAATATCAGAGTTAAAGGTTACTACTGGGATATTCTTCTCTTCGATCAAAGCATTCAGTTTCTCCCGGACAGTCTCACTGTCTACCGGCATGATCGCAAGTCCCCGGATTCCTTCCTGTTCCAGTTCCTCAATGGCCTGCAGCTGTTCCTCTTCATCAACGGAAAGACCCTCTTTCAGAATCAGCTGGATTCCTTTTTCTTTCAGTTCCACGGCTGCCTTCTCAATACCACGGTTTACTTCCTGCATAAAAGAAGATCTGGCAAGCTGTGTCACCACTCCGATCTTCAGTCTTTCATCTTTAGCTGTTCTGGAATGCTTCCGTTCTTTCTGTACATATCCCATCTCGTCCGCCAGACGGCAGATCCTCTCTGCCACCTCCGGATTGATCCGTCCTCTGTGGTTCAACGCTCTGTCCACGGTTCCCCTGGAAACCCCTGCCTGTTCTGCAATCTGCTGTATTGTTACCGCCATAAATCCTTCTCCTGCCTCTGCCTTACTGTATCATTGCCAGCTGTTCTGTTCGGCAATAATCTTTCTATATACATTTATATAGTTTTTTCGAAAAGGTGTCAATATGTAAGTGCATTATACAAGGCAACCAACCCGATCTTATCCCCGCACAGCCATATGATATACTTCTTTATAAGAAATCCCTGTTTTTTCACAAAGTTTTTTTACGCTTTCGTATTCCGGATAATAATATTCCTGTCCGTCAAAAATGCAGACCTTCACTTCTACATTTCCCAGCGGGGTTGTAACCGTTCTTTTCTCTCTTTTCAGAATGGTTCTCTCCATCTCCTGGCGACGGATCCCAATGGTTGTCGTTTCTCTGAAAATGATCTGCTCCATCGCTGAAACCTGTTCTTTTTTACATAGAACGGTAAGCAGCCATGCCGGACGGTTTTTCTTCATAAATACAGGCATGTAATTGGCCTCTCTGGCTCCTGCCTCATACAGAAGCTCCATAACATAGCCAAGCGTTTCTCCTGTACAGTCATCAATGTTGGATTCCAGCTTTATAATGGTGTCTATTTCCGTACAAGCATCATTGCCTGAAGCCTCCTCCTCGGATTCCCGGATCAGCATGGCACGGAGAATTCCCGGGCACTCATACTGGCGCTTGCCTGCTCCGATACCGATCTTCTCCACCGTAAAATCTTCAGGCAGTTTTTCTGATGTAAGGAATGCCGCCACAATGGCTGCTCCTGTAGGCGTTATCAGTTCACCCTGCACCGATGTGATATGCAGCTTCAGCTGATGAGCACTTACAATATTACTTACCGCCGGTACCGGCACCGGAAGGATTCCGTGCTGACAGCGAATCGTTCCGCTACCCTCACAAAGTCTTGGAACGATCACTTCCTCCACATCCAGATCATCCATACAGATTGCAACAGAAAGAATATCCACAATGGAATCCACTGCACCCACTTCATGGAAATGGACCTGATCCACCGGTACATTATGGGCTTTTGCTTCTGCCTCGGCAAGAATCTTAAAAATCCTTTTTCCATAGGATTTTGCACGATCTGTCATATCTGCATGGTCGATAATCTCCATGATCTCGTTAAGGCCACGGTGTTCATGGTGATGGTGTCCGTGGTGGGAATGCATCGTTTCTGTATATGTATGACTGTTTCCATGGGTTTCCTGTACATGATGTTCATGAGAATGGGGATGCTCATGGGCTTCATGACTATGTTGATAATGATGTTCCCCATGATCCTGGCTGTAAGAATCTCCATCATGCCCATACAGATATTTCATATCATGATCATGATTCTCATGATCATGATCCAGTAGTACATCAAAATCACAGGCATCGATCCCTGATTTCATCACACGGCTGATCTTTATGTCGAAACCTTTTACCGGCAGACTTTTAAGAGTTCTCACCAGTTTTTTCTGATCTGCACCCAGATCCAGAAGAGCCGCAACTGTCATATCCCCGCTGATCCCGGAGGTACACTCCAGATATAATTTGTTTCTCATTTATTTTCCCTCCGCAAGCCGATTGATCTGGGTTGCCAGATATCCTGCCCCAAATCCGTTGTCAATATTTACTACTGCAATTCCGTTGGCACAGGAATTGATCATTGTCAGAAGCGCTGACAATCCATGAAAGCTGGCGCCATATCCCACAGAAGTAGGTACCGCGATCACCGGACGTTTCACAAGACCACCCATAACACTTGCCAGCGCACCCTCCATTCCTGCTACCGCAACCACACAGTTAGCCTCCTGGATGGTATCCAGCCTGGAAAAGAGTCTGTGCATACCACTGACTCCCACATCATAGATCCTCTCCACATGTGTGCCGAAATACTCTGCTGTCTGGGCAGCTTCCTCCGCAACAGAAATATCTGCTGTTCCGGCTGTACATACTGCCACCTTTCCGATATGCTCCTTCTCTTTTTCAATCTTCAAAATTCCGGAAACAGGATCATAAACCACATCAGGAAGAACCTTTTTTACCAGTTCATACTGATGTTCTGACGCCCTTGTTCCAAAGACTTCTCCATCTTCCTCATAAAGCTTCTGATAGATATTCAAAAGATGTTCGTCTGCTTTTCTCGCACAGTAAACTACCTCTGCAAAACCGGTCCTCGCTTTTCGGGTAATATCCAGCTTCGCATAATCCATTTCTTCATATCCCTCTTTTTTCAGAAGGTCCTCTGCATGCTCCACAGAGAGCTGGCCTTTTTTTACCTTTTCAAGGATCTGCTGTAAAGTCATCTTTTTGCCTCCCTGTTTTCTTCGTAATATAATAACACAATAGCCAGACATTTGCATCATTTCCGCAAATCGTCTGGCTATCTGCTATTCAAACCGTTCACTGTCCGGTTCTTTTTATTTATGCGACTGCCTAGGCCGCCTTCTGTTCTTTATCTGATCATCTCCGTATATTTGGCCGAGATCTCATCAATATCTCCATATGCGATCAGTTTTCCTTTTTCAAGTATCATTGCTTTATTGCACAAGCGCTGTACCTGTTCCAGAGAATGGGATACAAACAGTACCGTAACGCCCTTATCAAACATACTTAAGACTTTCTTTTCACTCTTTTTCCGGAATTTGGCATCTCCTACAGAAAGGACTTCATCCAGGATCAGGATATCCGGTGATACCAGTGTGGCAATGGAGAATCCAAGCCTTGCCTTCATACCGGAAGAATAATTCTTAATAGGGACATCGATAAATTCCTTCAGTTCAGAAAACTCAACGATCTCATCAAATTTCGATTCCAGAAACTTCTTGGAATATCCGAGCATCGCACCATACAGAAAAATATTCTCACGTCCTGTATACTGCGAATCAAAACCGGCTCCCAGTTCCAGAAGAGGAACCAGACGTCCGTTTCGGACCACCTTGCCTTCGGTAGGCTTGAATACACCGGCAATTACTTTGAGCAGAGTACTTTTTCCCGCTCCATTAAGTCCCAGGATTCCTACACGGTCACCTTTTTTCACCTCAAAATCAACATTCTGAAGAGCCCAGAATTCATTATATTTAATTTCTTTTTTTAAGAATTTAATCACGTAATCCTTCAGGCTGTCTACCTTTTCTTTACTGAGATTAAACTTCATACTTACGTTATCTACAACTACTGCAGGTTTTTCCATATTTTTCTCCTGTTAAATATAAAGGATAAATTCATCCTGTTTCTTCTTGAAACAGAACATTCCGATGGCAATCGTCACAAGGCTGAATACCAGTGCGTATGCCGCATAATGCAGATTCATCGGCTCTCCGAACATTCCTGAACGAAAAACATCGATGGTACAGTACAGCGGATTATATTTCAGGATCCATGAAAAGCCACTTTTCAGCAGTCTGGACGGATAATAAAAGATCGCACAGGTATACATGATCAGCATCAGCGCTACTGACCACAGATATTCCATATCTCTGAAAAAAACGCCAATCGTAGCAAGGATCATTCCACAACCATAAGACAACAGAAATACCAGGATCAGCGCGATCGGGATCTGGAACATATAAAGTGTCGGCTCCACACCAAGTACTGCTCCTACCGGAACCAGCACGATCAGTGAGATCAGGAAGATCACATAGTTAAAAAGTACACTTGACAGCGGATAGAGATATTTTGGCACATAAACTTTCTTGATCATTGCCGAATTCGCTCTTACTGATTTCAATGCCGCTTTTGTGGCACTGGAATAGAATGTGTACAAAAGACGTCCTGTCAGGATATATACAGGAAATGTCCGATCCTTGTTTCCAAACAGGGTACCGAATACGATCGTCAGTACGATCATGGTAAGCAACGGCTCAAGAAGAGACCAGATGATACCAAGATAGGAACGTCTGTACTTCAGTTTGATTCCTTTTTTTACAAGCTCTCCCAGAAGAAACCTGTAACGTATAAAAGTATTTACGTATTCTTTCATAGCATCTCCAATATTCAATTTTATTTTTTCACACGGCTGTAAATCATAATATACTATTTTGAGAAATCTGGCAACCTTATTTTCGCCAAAAAAAGGCACGCCAAAGCGTACCTTTTTGAGAAATGTGTTAGTTATGATCTTATCTCTTGATATTGAATGCCCGGAATCCCGGATATACTGCTGCATCTCCAAGCTCTTCCTCAATACGGAGAAGCTGATTATATTTTGCCACACGTTCGCTTCTGGAAGGAGCTCCTGTCTTGATCTGGCAGGTATTCAGTGCCACTGCAAGATCTGCAATGGTTGTATCCTCTGTCTCTCCGGAACGATGGGAAGAAATCGCTGTATAGCCAGCTTTATGTGCCATTTTGATGGCTTCCAGAGTCTCGGATACAGAACCGATCTGATTCAGTTTGATCAGAATAGAATTTCCGCAGCCAAGGCTGATACCTTTCTCAAGACGCTCTGTATTTGTAACAAACAGGTCATCACCTACAAGCTGTACTTTTCCTCCAAGTTCTTTTGTCATGATCTGCCAGCCTTCCCAGTCTTCCTCATCAAGGCCATCCTCAATAGAGTAGATCGGATATTTTTCGATCAGATTTTTCCAGTGATCAACAAGCTCCGCAGATGTAAATTTCTTTCCGCATTTCGGAAGAACATACTCCCCCTTTTTGTTTCCTTTCCACTCACTGGATGCAGCATCCATGGCAAGTACAAAATCCTTTCCAGGCTCATATCCTGCTTTTTTCACTGCTTCAAGGATGTACTCAATGGCTTCCTCATCGCTTCCAAGGTCTGGTGCAAAACCACCTTCATCTCCAACGCTTGTTGCAAGGCCTTTTTCTTTCAGAAGTGCAGCAAGAGCGTGGAATACCTCCGTACACCAGCGAAGTCCCTCTTTAAAGCTTGGTGCTCCTGCCGGCATGATCATGAATTCCTGAACATCAACGGTATTCGCAGCATGTGCACCACCGTTTAGGATATTCATCATCGGAACCGGAAGTCTGTTTCCGTTCACCCCACCAAGAAATCTGTAAAGGGGGATGTCAAGAGAAATCGCAGCCGCACGTGCGCACGCAATAGAAACCGCAAGAATGGCATTTGCGCCCAGTTTTGATTTGTCCTTTGTTCCATCTGCTTTGAGCATGGCAGCATCCACTGCATAAATATCAGATGCATCCATTCCTGCCAGCGCATCATTAATTACTGTATTGATATTTTCAATGGCCTTCGAAACACCTTTTCCTCCAAAACGGCTTTTATCCTGATCTCTCAGCTCAAGTGCTTCGAATTCTCCTGTGGACGCTCCGCTTGGTGCTGCTCCTCTTCCGACCGTTCCATCTGCCAGATAAACCTCTGCCTCTACGGTCGGATTTCCTCTTGAATCAATGATCTCTCTTCCAATGACCTTCTCAATCTCTAAATAATCCATTTGATATTTATCCTCCTGTCTGGTCTTTTCGCCCTGTCCGTAACTCCTGTTCAGGCCGCATTTTGTCAGGGGATACGGCCCGCCACAAATTTTACGCATTAGTTAGAATCCGCTAACTGTTTACAAGTTTACTATATCTAACTTTAACGGTCAAGAGGAGTTATTGCCATTTTTTTCTCAATTACTCTTCTGATATTTCCATGTTTTTTCAGAACATTCCGCAGGATGTTGCGAATTTTACTTATTGACAAGGCTTTACTACTTATGATATCATAACCGCCGGTATCAAGCGGATATTCGTAAACCGCTCTGCTGCCTGCTTACAGCCAAATAACTGCTTCGCAGTTTGATTTGGTCAAAAAACCGAATATGGTTTATGACAAAATCCTGTCATATATTGGAAACGCACATTCTCCTGAATGATTAACGAACAACACATGCTCTGAGGTTTTACATTATCACTTAATCATTTTAAAGGAGGATTTTTTATGCCAAAAAACAAATTTCAGGAAGTTATCTTTACCCTTATCATGGTATTTTTCATGGTTTACGCCATGATTTGCTACAACATTTCCCTGAACACAGGGAGTATGACAAACCGTGTGTTCCTTGACGCTTTTCATGAACTGGTGATCATGGGACCGATCGCATTTATCCTTGACTTCTTCCTTGTATCCAAGCTTGCTTTTGGTTGTGCAATGCGCATGGTAGATTTCAAAAGCTGCCATCCGTTCAGCAGGATCCTTGCGATCTCCGTTCCTTCCGTTGCTTTCATGTGCCCGTTAATGAGCCTCGCGGCAACCATTCTCTTTAAGGATGCAGGAAATCAGTTTGTAGCTGTATGGCTTCAGACAACCGCATTCAACTTCCCGATGGCATTCTTCTGGCAGCTAATCTATGCAGGTCCGATCGTACGTTTTATTTTCAGACATATCTTTCCTGAAAAGGAAAACGTAAAAGAAGCGACAGAAACTATGTAAAATTAAAGAAAGCACATTGCTATGGTTGAACCACCCCAAAAGTCATACTTTCCGGTGGCGGCTCATTCCATACAATGTGCTTTTTATTTTTCACGCGAATCTTTCTCATCGGATCTTCGAATCTCTCAGACTGTTTTCTTTAATTCCGGCATCTTAAGTATCTTCACGATCAGCGGGATCACCATAATGACCCAGACTATCGGTTCTGCTACGATCACGCCGGTATATCCGAGAAGTGGCACCAGAGTCACCGCGATCACTACTTTTCCGATCATCTCCAGCGCACTGGAAACCAGAGGGATCACCGTTTCTCCAAGGCCCTGCATAGCATTTCTGAGGACACTGATCACAGCCGTTACGAAATAAAAGATCGTATCAAATTTAAGATAATTGGCGGCATTGCGGATCACCGTTTCATTATGGCTTCCTGTGACCAGATAGATCAGCTGTTTTCCAATGGTAAAACTGAAGATCACAGTCATCACGGACCAGATACAGGTATACAGAACTGCAAGACCAATTCCATAGCGTACCCGGTCCATTCTCCCTGCACCTGCGTTCTGGCCACAGAAGATCGCCATGGTCTGGCCGAACACGCCAAACATGATCATAAACATCTCTGTGATCTTACGAGCTGCTGTATGTGCCACAATGATATCTCTTCCCAGCCGATTGATGGAGGTCTGAAGTGCCAGTGTACCAAGATTTACAAGAGAGCTTACAAGTCCCATAGAAAGTCCGGCACTCAGCATATTTTTCATCATATTTCTTTCGAGACCGAAAAAATCCTCTTTTTTCAGCCGTAGGATCTCATACCTGCGGATCATGTAAAACCAGCATATAAGAAATGCCAGCGTCTGTGAAAGTACCGTGGCAACGGCAGCTCCCTGAACTCCTGCTTTTACTACCAGAATAAAAAACAGATCTCCTGCGATATTTAAAGTTACAGACACTGCCAGGATCACAAGAGGCGTCACCGTATCCCCAAGTGCGCGCAGAGATGCCGCGCAGGTATCATAAAGAAACGTTGCCAGCATACCTGCGATAATAATAAAGATATACTGCCTGGCAGTTCCCGTCAAATGATCCGGAACATTCAGGAACCTCAGGATCGGATGCAGAAACAAAAGTCCCAAAACAGTCAGGATCAGAGAAATCACGCTGCCCATTACAAGAGACAGCGCAAAAGATTTTCGTACTTCTTCCCGGTTTCCGGCACCGAATTTCTGTGCGGTGACAATGGCAAATCCATTTGCAAGGCCCATCAGAAAACCGATGATCAGACCGCTTAAAGGACTGGTGGCCCCTACTGCCGCCAGCGCATCTTCTTTAAGAAAGCTTCCCACGATCCGGGTATCTGCCAGGCTGTACGTCAGCTGCAAGAGATTTCCCAGAAATACAGGAAGCGCAAAGGACAGGATCAATGTGGAAGGCTTCCCTTTTGTCAAGTCTTTCATGTCATCCTCCCTCAGTCAACGATATCATTCTGAAAACGGGAAAGATGCTCATAAGGAAGGATCATCCTTCCGCGGAACAGTCCGCAGCCATCATTGATCAGGCTGTTGTTTACCGCACCAAACATATTAACGTCCAGCGCAGCAAGATCCAGTCCAAGAAGCCGCATACCCCGCTCATAGGCCTCGTCAAAATAGATACATTCCCCCTGGGGAACCGCGTCCCTTCTCCTGCGTTCACTTTCCTGTTTTTTCTCATAGCTTAAATGGTTGGCGGAACCAATCTCCGCAACATCATCCATTTCTTTGGTCCGCAGCTGTACTTCCATATAGCTTCGGGAACTGTTATCATAAAACGTGATATGCAGAGACTGATAATCATCCTCACTGTTATTACAGATGTAATCCCTATAGTAAGGCTTTGCTTCTCTGCTGAGCAGTGGCGATGTACTTTCCTGCACTCCTCTGGCCGGCTCTGCGGTAAATCCTCTTTCTTCCAGAAATCCCGGAAGTATATTGGCGATCTCATAAAGATAACGAAGCTCTTCTTCTCTGACATTCTCACCATTTTTCAGATGACATCTGGGCATGGCGATAACGATCCTGTAGGCAATAAAATCGCGGAAACAGCTTAACCGTTCCTTGATCTGGGATACAGAAGGATATTCCCCATATTCTTTATAGTAGTCATAAATAAATTCTACTACATATCCGTTAAATTTTTCCTCCGCACGGATCAGGGATTTGATTCTTCCCTTGAAGGTAAACGCCAGAAACGGATATTCCCCTGCCATATATTTATAAAATTCCCGGATCTTCTGAGACTGGGCAGTGAGGAAATCATTATGCTCCAGAAGCTCCTGGATCTGGATCAAAAAATTACAGTGTACCAGATCGATCTCATTATGTTTTTTCTTCGCCTCTGTCCTAAGATCCCGAATGTATTTCTTCAGTATCCGGAGAAGAGTATCTCCGGAATACAGATAATCGTTTAATGTTATCATTTGTGTTTCTCTTTTCTATTTTGGTCTTTTCAGGATCACATATTTACAACAACTGCTGGATGATCTGTGCTCCTGTCTTTTATTTATTTCAGTTTTTCATGGAAAAACTCTGCAATCCGGTTCCACACCTCATCCTGGAAAAACTGGATATCTGCATGGTCTGCACCATCCAGTGTCAGCAAAGTGACATCACAGTCTTTTTTCTCCAGAAGTCCGTATAAAGTTTCCGACTGAACATAAGGAACGACCTGATCGCAGTTGCCATGGATGATCAGAAATGGCGGTGCATCCTTCGTAACCTTGGAAACCGGACTGCTCTGGTATGCCTTTTCTTTATTTAACATGGAATTAAATCCAAGCAGAAGGGATTCTGCGGAAGAAGCACATTTTTCTGCAGATTCACATGGAAATGCGGAAAGATCCGTAGGCGGATACCATGGGCAGGCAGCCTGTACCTTACTGGATTCTTCCAGATACTCTCCCACATCCAGAGCCGGATCATTGTCCAGCGCAGCCATACAGGTAAGATATCCTCCGGCAGACTCTCCCATAACTCCTATCTGCTCTTTGTTGATGCGGAACCGGTCTGCATGGGCTTTCAGGTAACGGATAGCTGCCTTTACATCCTGCAGCGGCATGGGATACGGGCCCTGATTGGAAGTACGATACTCCACACTTGCCACTACAAAGCCACTGGATGCCAGTCTGCTCAGATAAAGATTATGTGCGGATTTATCCATCATCAGCCATGCGCCTCCACAGATCCAGAGGATGCAGGGATAGATTTTTCCATCTTTTGTTTCCGGGTAGATTATATCCAGTTTCAGATCCCGCCTGCAATGTCCGAACCAGGAATCCACCTGTGCGTAAGTAATATCATTTACTGTAATATACTGAGGCTTCTCTACCGAAAGCTTCAGTGTCTTTTTTTCTGCTTTTATCATAATCTATCTACCTCTTTTCTTCTGATCATTTTAGTTTGTCTTTGAAATATTTTTCTTCTATTTTATCACAATACTGCTTTTTCTGCTTTTATTTTTCGAAGAAAAAGCACTCTTTTTCTGCAAAAGAAATATCTGCATTCTCATTTACAGACATGCCTTACCGCAGGATCTCGTCAATGGTGGAAACGGTACTGAAAGATCCTTTATTCCTTGAAATGATCTCTTTTACTTTCTGCAGTTCAAAATAATTTACATAGCAGATCAGAGTCTTGTTCTCTCCTGCGATCACGCCGGAAGAGTTGATGATGGTACAGGTTTTATTCAGTTCCTCCTTAATATCACAGATGATCGCATCAGGATCCTTTGTGATGATCGTCACCTGTTTCAGTGCCTCAAAATGATCTGTGAAATGATCGATGATGGAAGTCGCCACAATGTATACCAGAAGACTTAAAAGTGCGGAATCTCTGTCAAGAAGTACAAACACAGCTCCATATACACAGGCATTAAATGCGATCAATATGTAGGAAATACTGTAGTCCTTTCCGGAATGATTGTAAATCTTTTTTACAATGATATTGGCAAAGATCTCAGAACCGTCAATACAGCCACCGTTTCGAAGGATCAGAGACAGTCCCACACCAAGGATCGCACCTCCAAAGGCTACTGCAATAAAATGCTCTGTATTCAGCTCAAAAGGGATTTTTTCAAAGTAGGAAAGACCTATTGTGTAGACAACAAAGCCCACGAACGTTTTTGCAAAGAAATACTTACCGATAAGAATGACCCCAGCTATGAGAAACGGCAGAAACACAAGCAGCACACATAACGACAGATTATACCCTGTCAGCTTGCTTATGATAATGGCGATTCCGGCAGTTCCGTAATCGATGGCATCATTGGGAAGCAAAATACAGGCAACAGAAAAACTGGCCAGGATCGCTCCCACAATGATCATCAGATATGAAAACACTGTCTTAATCTTTTTGTTCATAAAGGCCTCCTCTTTGTAAGCAAAATTGTTTGTCAACAATAACAAAAAGCTGTTATAATAGATTTTCTCTATTACAACAGCTTTGTTTTCCTACTTTTAGAATGGATTTATTATATTATAAGTTTTTTTCTCTGTCAACGCCCTCAGACAATTTCACAGCTTTTCTTTATCAGTAAACCTGTATCCTGCTTTCTCAGATCTGATACCAGCGGATCTCATTAGCTTCCAGATGAAGGTCAAAGCTCTTTCCATCCCCTGTGTAAACCGTAGTGTCCTGTGGCTCATAGGTGTTGTTTACCACACAATACTTTTTATTTTTCACATAAGCATGTACTTCCACATTATAATTGGAAGAAAACCAGCAGAAAAGCTCATTTTCTGCCGCTGCTGACCAGAGCACAGCACGATAAAGGATACGGCTGTTGCAGAAGCTGTACGGAAGTCCGCTGATGTAAACACCTCTGCCTTTTCCGAAGGTTTTTACTGCCATCTGGACTTCCTGATCTTTCTGGATAAGGATCTTCGTATCTGGAAGTGCGAAGATATTCTTTTTCCCCTCACCGAAATCTACGGTTCCGTCTGTATCCTTCAGGATAAAATGATCTTTATGCTCTTCCCAGTTGTATTTATCGGTATTAAGATTAAATCCTCTTTCTTCCTCTACACCAAGGATGTCATCCAGCTGGAAGAATTTTCCCTGCCACTGATGAGCTGCCGGTTCACCGACGCCAATAAATCCGCCGCCATTATAGACAAATTTCCGCACTGCTGTAAGGATTTCCGGATCTGCCCAGTTCTCACCACCGGACTGTGCAGTGTCCGCATCACCTACATTGATGATCACATCAAAATCATTCAGTAGATCTTTATCCTCACGGATATCGTCAAAGCTGATAAAGGAAACATCAAAAGGCGCACCACTTAATGCCTCGATAATTCCGAAATAGGAATAGTTCTGCTTGTAATAGATGGCATGATGTACCATATGGTTGCCCCAGGAGCGCATTTTTCCCCAGCAGTTTAAAACAGCCACACGTTTTACGCAGTACGGTGTGGTTCCCTGGATATTGTCGTAGAGCACACGGAATTCCTGGCAGACTTCCTTGATATACTGTACAAAATCCGGAAATTCCAGAGCCAGTTTCAGATAACCGCCGTATCCAATTCTCTGGATCGGACTTCGAAGGATAGCTCTTCTTGCAGTCACCCAGTTTACTTTTGCCTCTTTTACAGGATCCCCGCCCTCATGGAAGGTGTCCGGGAAAAAGTACGGCAGAAATCTTCCCTCTGTATATTTTACATGTTTAATATCACTGAACAAACGTAGGGTCGCTCCGTTTCCGACGCTTCCCACTACCGCATCCAGCCCGATGGAAGCAAACTCATCCATAAAGGGCTCCATACCGATCCAGTGATCGCCCATGAACATCATGGCCTCTTTTCCGTATTCATGGACAATGTCTACCATTTCCTTTGCAAGCTTCGCCACTTCCCGTCTCTGGAAGGCCTGGAAATCTTTAAACTCTTTTGATGGGATCCGATAAGTGTTGTTCATATATCCCTGATCAATGATAAACTCCGGACGGAACTTATATCCCACTTCCTGCTCAAACTGTTCCAGGATATAGGGGCTCACCGAAGCGGAATACCCGAACCAGTCTACATATTTTTCCCGTGCCATCTCATCAAAGATCAGTGTGAACTGGTGAAAAAAGGTAGTAAATCGTACTACATTCACATAATCATGGGAATCCAGAAATCTGCGGAGGCGATCCATGGAATGTGCACGTGTTGCGGGCTGACGCACATCAAAAGTGATCTGAGGCTCTACATCCTTCCAGTCATTGACAACTGCATTGTACATATGTACCGGATCCCACATGATATATGCAAGAAAACTTACCGTATACTCATGAAACTCTTTCGCCGGCCTGATCACAACATTTCCGTTTTTTTCATCGTATGACCATTCCTCTGTACTGACAGCTTCCCCTGTAGTCCGGTCAATGACTTCCCACCATCTTCTGATATCATCTCTTGTATTCACAGCCAGCATATCCGGATACAGATGATCCATCAGATGGATTTCCAGAGTATCCGACACTGCCGTGTGAAAGGATGTCATGATATACATCTGCTGGATTTCTTCCGGATGGGCCTTTGCCCAGGCATTATCCTTTCTGGTGGTATAATAAGTTGCATAAATCTTTGCGCCGGTTTTCTTCAACTCTGCCGGAAATTCCGTTCCGTCACAGTCACGGATGGCATCTGCACCCCACTCGTCCAGCATTTTCAGTGTCTCCGGAATCACATCCAGATCTGTCGGAATAGTCACTCTTCCTTTTGTTTCGCTCATCGCTTTACCTCCATTGTAAAAACCCCTGTTTTTTTTATTTCTGATATTTTTTCACGATCGTCTGCATAGTATCCCATTTCTGTTCCATATCAGCCACCAGCTTAAACTGTGTGCGGCAGCGGTCTAGATTGTGTTCTTCCCGGTCGATCTTAAAATAATGATCTCCTTCCAGATAATCGGTAAGAAAGCGAATGCCGCATTCATAAGTCATCACCTTAGCTCCCATGGGAAGCATCTCGATCTCTTTTGCACTGAGCTTATCTCCACAGCTTTCCAGAAAGCCTTTTACATAGATTTCATAGAGCTCCATATCACAGGAAACTTTGCTTAAATCTTTCTCATCCTCCAATGCAGTGCTGGCCCCGAAACGAATGGAATCTCCAAAATCATTCATGGCAAGTCCCGGCATAACCGTGTCCAGGTCCACTACACAGATTCCCCTTCCTGTTTCCAGGTCGATCATAACGTTATTCAGCTTCGTATCGTTGTGTGTTACCCGAAGGGGCACCTCACCTTTTGCCAGAAGCTCACCGAATACATTTGCCAGATACTCATGCTGAAACGCAAATGCGATCTCTTCTTTTACGGATGCGGCACGATGGCAGCTGTCCTTCTCTATGGCATTTTTCAAAGTCTGAAAACGTTTCTTTGTATCATGGAAATCCTTTATCGTTTCATGCAGAGTCTCTGCCGGGTAATCCGCCAGCATTTCCTGGAATTTTCCAAATGCAACTGCACTTTCATAAAAATCCTCCGGTTTTTCCGCCAGATCATAGCTTACTGCGTCGGTAATAAAAATATAAGCTCTCCAGCATTCTCCGTTTTCATCTGTCAGGAATGCCTTCCCGTCCTTTGTCGGAATCAGGTTCAGAACCTCCCGTTCCGGATCTCCTCCCTTCTGAAGAACTTTCTTTTTCAGATGCCTGGTGACTCCGGCAATGTTCTCCATCAGTTCTTCCGGTTTCTGAAAGATCTCCCGATTGATCTTCTGAAGGATCACCTTAATGGACCCCATCTCTCCGATCCGATATCTAAGCATATAGGTTTCGTTGATATGCCCGCTTCCGCAGGGGCCGCAGGAAACCAGTTCTCCGGTAAATGCAAACTGATCCGCTATTCTTTTTATCTTTTCTTTTGGTGTACCTGCCATTTTACCTTCTCTTTCCCAGACAGCAGTAAAAAGCATACCGTCCGAAACCAAATATGCTTTATACTTTTTGCTGTGATTTTTTTACTATGATTATTTTTTCCGCTTTAAGATCCTGGTGGCAAGCGGAGCCATATTTTCATCCGTTGATCCGTAGAGAACTTCGTAATCCCCCGGGACAGAAACCGTTTCTGTCTTTTCTCCGAAATTCTGGATAAACAGATATTCCGTATCCTCATTTTCTCTGGTTGTCACAGAAATACCTTCCGGTATAAATGTAAGCGGCATCTTCACGCCTGCTTCCTCTGCTGCCCTTCCCAGAAAATCCTCATAAAAGGCTGCTTCCATATCTGCCGCCACATAATAAACATGGCCCTTTCCGTATTTCTTGTGAGTCAGTACCGGATACCCCTGATAGAAATCCCTTCCATAACGCAGCAGTACTTCCGCATCGGAAACCTTTGCAAGCTCACAGAGATTTTTGCAGGTATAGCTTTCTGTAATTCTGAGATGATTTCCTGTTTCCGGGATACCTACGTTTTCTTCCCAGTCATAAAGTGCATCGATTTCTTCCGTACGGATACCAGCTGCTTCCATCAGTCCGTGAGGGGTTCCCTCCAGATAGCATTTATCTGTTTCATCTACAAGTCCGGACCAGTAGGAAATTACCAAAGTACCACCGTTTTTTGCAAAAGTGCGAAGCTTTTCGGCATATCCATGATAAAACATGTCGGCCATCGGTGCCGTTACCAAACGGTACCGGGACAGCTCATGTTCCATATTGATGATATCTGTATTATAGCCTTTTCTTCGGAGAGCACGATACTGTTTCAGTACAGTTTCCTGATAATGCATATCCTCGTTTCGAGGTCCCTGCGCATCCTTCAGCGCCCAGTCATTTTCCCGGTCATAGAGAACAGCCACCGGAGACTTCGTCACGCTTCCAGCAGTTTCCCGGATCTGCTCCAACGCTTCTCCTACCTCTGTCACTTCGCGGAAAATACGAGTATCATCCCCACCGTAGTGATCGATCACCGCACCATGGAATTTCTCAGAGGCTCCCTGGCTCTGACGAAGCTGGAAATACAGAACACTGTCTGAACCATGAGCAACTGCCTGCAGAGAGGCAGCCAGATGTATTCCTGGTTTTTTCAGCTTGTTGATAGGCTTCCAGTTGGTCGCAGAGGGACAGGATTCCATCAGAAGAAACGGTGCTTTCTTGATGCTTCGCATAAGATCATGCTGCATGGCTCCGTCCAACGCTGTGGTATAATTGTCTTTTTTATGCCAGCTTGGATAATTATCCCAGGATGCAATATCCATAACATCCTTAAATTTTTTATAGTCCAGTCCGTTGTAGTCATACATCAGATTGGCGGTTGCCGGAAGCTCGGAACCACCTGCACGGATCGCAGAAATCTCATGCTTCATAAAATCCACAGTCCTGTCTGTAACAAAACGTTTCCAGTCCAAGGTAAGTGCATGAAGAGCATTTTCCCCCTTTGGCGAAGGACTTTCGATCTGATCAAAGCTGTTATAGGTATGGCTCCAGAACGTTGTGCACCAGCTGGAATTTAAATTTTCGATGGTCCCGTATTTTTCTTTCAGCCATTCCCGGAATTTTTCCCGGCACAGAGGACAGTGGCATTCTCCGCCATATTCATTGGAAATATGCCACAAAAGCACTGCGGGATGTTTTCCGAAACGTTCAGAAAGCTTCTTATTAATATTGTAGACTTTTTCCCTGTATACTGGAGAAGTATAACAGTGATTATGTCTTCCACCGAAAAATCTTCTTGTGCGATCCGGATCCATGCGAAGAACTTCTTCATATTTATCTGCCATCCATTTCGGTCTTGCTCCGGAAGGTGTGGACAGGATCGTATAAATCCCTTCTTTATACAGATTATCGATCACCTCTTCCAGCCAGTCAAAGTTATATTTCCCCTCTTCCGGTTCCAGCACCGCCCAGGAAAACATTCCCATGGAAACGGTATTGATATGGGCTTTTTTGAAATATTCGATATCTTTTTTCAGAATATCCGGTCTGTCCAGCCACTGCTCAGGGTTGTAATCGCCGCCGTGCAGATAATGGTCATATCTGATCTGCTCTGCCATTTTTTTATCTCCTTATGATTTGATTCGCATCAAGCGGACAAAAGCACCCGCTTCGCTACGAAGCTTTATACCAGACACCTGCTCTGGTCAAGAAAAGGATACTGCATAATTCAGTTAAAGCATATTATACAATATACCTAAAGATTTCAGCAGCATCCTTTTTGTTTTAAAATTATTTTACAGCTCCAGTAATACCCTCTGCGAACTGTTTCTGTAATACGAAGAATACGATCATAGTCGGAATGGAACAGAATAATACGCCGCACATCAGCATGCCGTAATCCGTTACATATCCTGTGATCAGATTGGCGATCAACATCGGCATGGTCATCGCCTTATTATCTGTCATGATTACCTTCGGCCACAGATAGGAATTCCATGCATTCATAAATGTGATAACTGCTGCCGCCGCATAAGTAGATTTCATAGTCGGGATAAACATCTGGAAAAAGATCCTTACCTCACTTAATCCGTCAATCCGTGCTGCCTCAATGATATCGATAGGAAATGCTCTGGCATTCTGACGGAACATCATGATCATAAATGGTGTGGAAATGATCGGAAGGATAAAACCTACCGCTGTATTTAAGAGTCCGGCTTTTGAAAACATCTTAAATAAAGGAACCATCGTTGCAACCTGCGGAACCATCATTGCAAGAAGCAGGATGGAAAACAGTCTGTCTTTCCATCTGTCATGATATACCTCAAAGCCATAACCTGCGATAGAACAGATCAGAAGGCAGATCACTGTAGTAAGAACTGCATAAAACAGAGAGTTTCCAAGAGCTCTCCACAGCGGCTGCTGTGCAGTCAGGTTTTTAAAGTTCTGCATAAAATATGTACCCGGAAGGATACGGCCTCTGGATACATCTGTGGATGTATTGGTTGCCGCAGAGATCATCCAGTACAGTGGAAATACAGAGATAAATGATACGATGATCAGAAAAATATATGTAGGGATCAATCTTCTCTGAATTGCGGATTTATTCTTTTTCTCAGTCACGTGTATCACCTACTTTCAAATTGATAAAGGCCAGGATCGCTACCATGATAAATATGATAAATGACATTGCTGCCGCATATCCGAAGTTTGGCACGTTGATGAAACATGTATTATAAACATAATGGGACATTGTGATGGTTGAGTTCGCCGGGCCACCTTTTGTCAGGTTGACAGACTCATCAAACAACTGCAGTGTACCATTGATCGACATAATAAATGTCATGATAATTGTCGGTTTCAGAAGTGGTACGGTAATTTTCCAGAAGGTCTTCCAGCCATTGGCACCATCGATCTTTGCTGCCTCGTATACAGAATATTCAATATTCTGAAGACCTGCCAGATAGAACACCATGTTATATCCTGTCCATCTCCAGATCAGTGCGATGATGATCACGATCTTTGCACTTGTGGAGTTACCCAGGAAGTTATAGCCAGTTGTTAAAATTCCAAGTTTGATCAGGATGCTGTTGATCAGACCGTCTGTTGCAAACATAGAACGGAAGATCAGAGAATAAGATACAAGAGATGTTGCACATGGAAGAAATACACATGTACGGAAAAAGCCTTTAAATTTCAGATCCTTGTTATTCAGAAGCTGTGCAAGCAGGATCGCAAGGACCAGCATGATCGGTACCTGAATAATAAGATACAGGAAAGTATTGACGATGGACTGCTGGAATACCTTATCCATCATGATACGTTTATAGTTACTGAAGATCGGATCCGCAAACCTCATGTTTGCTCCGGCACCTGTCTGTAAAGAAATGATAAATGCACGGATCATCGGATAAAAACTCATGACAGCGATCATGATCGTTGCCGGTGCCAGAAAGATCCAGCCTGCCGCTCTCTGTTTCGCTACCAGAGACATGCCACTTTTTTTGGAATTCACAGGAACTCCTCCTTTCAAACATCTAAACCTTTACATAAGACAAGGGACTGCATGCAGTCCCCTGCTTTGTATTTCTTTAATATTTCAGCTTTACTCTGTCATCTTGAATGCCAGTGTATCCTGTGCTTCCTGAAGTGCAGATTCTTTGTCTGTGCCATTTACGATATTAACAACAGCTGTGTTGATGCACTCTCTTGCCTCATAGTGGTACGGAGTTTTTGTAAATTCCGGAATGTGTGAAGAGTACTCTACAATTGTTGAGAAGATCGGCTGGTTATTGAAGAACTCGCTTGGCTCATTGTAAACCTCAGACTCACCAGCCGGCAGGTAGCAGGAAATTGCACCTGTTTCCGGAAGGATTGCATCATAGAAGTCTGTGCTGGAACCAAATGTGCTTGCAAGGAAGTCCTCAGCAAGCTCTACATTCTTGCAGTTGGATGTAATGTACCAGGAAGATCCGCCATTGTTTGCATAGTTTGTAGCTGTATCAACGCCGTCAACCTTCGGCATTGTTGTGATCTGCCACAGACCCTTCTGATCCTCTGTTCCCATCAGTGTAGCTGTGATCCAGTTACCGTTAACGATACCGGCAGCCTCTCCGCCTGTGATTGTGGAGATGTACTCATCCCAGTTATTTACTAATTTAACAACATTGTTCTTTACAAGATCCACATAAAGATCTACGCATTTCTCTGCTACATCGTTGCCAACGATATAAGCCTCTCCGTCATCATTTACGAAGTTTGCTCCACAGGACTGGATCATCATCATCAGAGTATCGCCACCTGTTGCTTCACTTGTAAGGAGATATTTACCTGTTTTTTCGTGAACGTCTTTTCCGATCTCCATGAATTTGCTCCATGTGATATCTGTAAGATCATCAATG
This sequence comes from Ruminococcus sp. AF17-12, assembly GCF_003479245.1. NCBI lineage: Bacteria > Bacillati > Bacillota > Clostridia > Eubacteriales > Oscillospiraceae > Ruminococcus > Ruminococcus sp. AF17-12. The sequence continues at coordinate 9,367 of NZ_QUGY01000013.1, read as the reverse complement.
GTATATCCTGCTTCTTCCAGGATATCTGTACGATAGCAGGCAATTGTTGCACCGTTATCAAACGGAACTCCGTAATGTGTGTCATCTACCATGGAGTAGGACTGTTTCAGTTTTCCGAAATCATCCCAGTTGATATCCATATCCTTCAGATCTGTAAAAGCATCCGGATAACTCTTCAGATATTTCTGATAGCTGTTGTCCTGCATCAGAACGATGTCCGGAAGTGTGCTGTAATCTCCGGCGTTTGCTGCTGTTGTAAGTTTGGTCTGGCAGTCATCAGAAGATGTCTCAACTACATCAACCTTGAATCCTTCGTGATCCTTTGCATACTGCTCACCTGCAATATTCATAGCCTTGATGTTGAAGTTCTGATCCCATGCCCATACAGTCAGGGTGTTATCGTCATCACCTTTTGCATATACTGCTGTAGTAGTTGCAGCAAAAGACATTGCCATGATACCTGTCATTAATACTGCGAGTAATTTTTTCTTCATTTACTTTTCCTCCTTTATTAAGCATTTCCCGTTTGCTTATGAATAGATTATAGCATCCGTATTTCCTCTATAGTTTGCAGAATTGTTCATATAATGTGCAATTTCAACCATTTTATTGATTGTGCACTATTATCCAGCTATATTTTTACAAAAAATATGCACTTTGAGGATTTTCTCTTTTTACGTTCGTCAAAATTTCAAAAAAAGCCTCCTTTTTCGACATTATGCAAACATTTTTCGTCAAAAAAGAAGACTTTTGTTTCTATTTCATAAAATTTCATATTGTTTTTTATATATATTTCACAAACATTTCTGTATATTATGCAAAATAAACCCTTTCAGGGAACTGTGTTTTCATCGTATGCAGCATTTCCTCTGTCAGATCCAGAAGAAGTTTTATTTTACGTCCATCTTCCTGAATGATCATGGTATAGTAAGGCACATCATCTTCATAAGAGGTATAATCGTATTTTTTCAGTTTCTCCGTTCCGGTATTCTTTTTATATTTTGCCACTTTTTCATGATAGTGAGGTGCTGTCACTTCCATCTCCTCAAGATTCAGCACGTGAGCTGTTTTACGATATTTTTTTCCATAGATCACATCTATGGTCAGTTGTCCGTTTTCCATGGTATATTCATAGTCTCTCTGGCTGAATATGTCATAAACAAAATATAGCAGCGCCAGAAGAAATCCCGGAAGCATAAATGCCTGAGAGATCGTGATACCCATCAGTACAAAAATCACCGCAAAGATCACCATTACTTTTCTGAGAGTTCCTGACATATGTTTCTTTTTTCTGGAGACCTGCTCCACAATCCTGTAATCGTACATTTCTTACCTCTTTCTATCCGCCTGATCCACATACAGTCTGATATTTCTATTCTGTCGTGACAGATCCACAGATCTGGTTTTGTTGTTTTACCAGCCTTCCTCTGAATGGATGTCAAACTTAAGAAGCTGCTGTTCATAGTTCTCCGGACGTTTTCTCCACTCCAGAGGTGTCATTCCCGTAACCTGACGAAAATTCCGGTTAAATGTGGAATTGGTGGTAAAACCACACTTATGTGCTATATCTGCAATTGGCTGATCTGTTTTTTTCAGATAATCACAGGCCGCCTGGATACGGATCGTATTGATATATTCCAGCGGACTCATCTTCATGTAAGTCGTAAATATCCGGCGCAAATGAGTTTCACTGATATGACAGTATTCTGCCAGTTCGTCAATACGAAGATCCTCCATGTAATGATCAGAAATATAATCCTGGAACCTGGATATCATATCCATGACTTTTCCTCTGCCTTCGCTGTAACGTTCTTCGCCTGAATCCCGGTTTATCCTTGCGATTTCCACAAGAAGCGATGCCAAAACTCCCTTAGCTTCTTCCAGATAAAATTCCTCTCCATCCCGCATGATATCCAGGATCTTAAGGATCTTACCTGCCATGGATCGGTTTTCTTTTTCATTCAGAAAAAGTGATCTGGAGTTGATCCGCTGAACGATTTTTTCTTTTTTTACTGAATTATTAATAAATTTATCCAGGAATCCTTCTACATCAATAAAAAGATACTCCCAGCGGCTGATAGTTCCAATATCACTGTTTGTGGTATGTGGATAATTGAATGGGATCACCGTAAAATCCCGGTCATGAAACTGTACCTTATCCTCTCCAAGTATCATAAATCCCTGTCCTTCATAGCAGAATCCGATTTCCAGATAATTATGAAAATGGAGATAATCGATATCGTTCCCATAATTCTGAACCCACTTCTGTCCAAGCAATGCAAGGATGGGGCTCCCCTCCGGCATCTTATAATATCGAAGCTCCATTTTGGGTTTTCGTTTTTTTGCCACAGATATTCCTCCGTATGTTTTCTGTTCCAATATTTACTGATCTTTCTGTTATATTACAGCCATACATAAAAAAAAGCAACCTGCAGGATAACAATACTTGATAACTCTTGTTTCTGCAGATTGCAATTTTTATATCAGCTATTTACTTTTTATCTGTTTATTCCTCATCCAGGTAATATCTTCCATATGCATCTGCCGCTTTGATTGCTGCAAATACAGTTTCCGGTGTAACTTCAAATGGCATGTTGTGAAGTGTATCATTCTCCGCACATGCAGTTGTGGCAACTTCCATAAGCTGCTCATCCGTTACCTTCCCAGCTCCAAGCTCTGCCAGAGTAACAGGAAGTCCTACTTCAATGCACCATAAGATGATCTCTTCCAGATCTTCCTGGGGAATATTCTCCAGTACCAGCTGTGTGATGGTTCCGAATGCAACTTTTTCTCCATGATACATATGATGGCATTCTTCCAGTACAGTAAATCCGTTATGGATCGCATGTGCACCTGCAAGTCCTGCACTTTCAAAACCAATTCCAGAAAGAAGTGTATTAGCCTCAATCACTTTCTCAACTGCCGGTGTGCATACGCCTGCTTCCAGAGCTATCTTAGCTTTTACGCCCTCATCCATCAAGGTATTAAAGCAAAGTTCAGCCAGTGCCATGGCAGCCTCTGTTGTCTTACCTCCTGCACAGGAAGTTGCTCCGCTTCTCTTGCATGCCCTTGCCTCAAAATATGTTGCCAGTGCATCTCCCATACCAGCCACAGTAAGACGAACCGGCGATTTGGTGATGATATCTGTATCCATCAGAACAAGATTCGGATTCGCCGGAAGAAACAGATATTTTTCAAAAACTCCTTCTTCTGTATAAATAACAGACAAAGCACTGCAAGGGGCATCTGTAGATGCGATCGTCGGACAGATAAATACCGGTGTTCCCGCATAGTATGCAACTGCCTTCGCTGTATCAAAGATCTTTCCTCCACCAATACCAATGGTAAGATCACACTGCTCATCTTTTACGATCTTTACCAGACGATCAATCTCACTGTTACAGCATTCTCCGTTAAAATAATCAAAAACCACCTCACAGGTACTCTCAGCAAAGCTCTCTTCGATCGTTTTACCGATTCTTTTATATCCGCCTTTACTGATCAGAACCAACGCTTTTTTTCCGCTCTTTGCAGCATAAGTTCCAAGATTCTTCATTTCTCCCGCACCCTGTAAATATTTGGACGGACTGATTAAAATTTTCGCCATTTTTATACTTCCTTTCTTTGTTTTCAGAAGTCAGCCTCCGCATCCAGCTTTTATATTTATATTATAATTGCTGTATTTTTTTATTGCAAGGAGTATTTGAGGATTTATGCAGCATCACCTGAGTTACTGTTACTGTTCACTCTGTTCCTAGTAATATACTTTGTGATCACATGAAAATCAGTTACAGCCAGCTTTCCAGAACATCATTCAGCTTATTCATATCCAGCGGTTTCGCGATATGTCCATTCATGCCTGTATTTTTGGCCAGCTGTACATCTTCTGCAAAAGCATTGGCAGTCATGGCAACAATAGGCAGTTTTCCCTTTTCACCCGGAAGGCTCCTGATTGCTGCAGTTGCCTCATAACCATTCATGACAGGCATTTGGATATCCATAAAAACAAGATCATACAATCCTTCCGGAGAAGCTTCCACTTTTTCAACTGCAATTTTCCCATTTTCTGCCGTTTCCACTTTTGCACCTGTCATCTGCAAAATTTCACCAGCAATTTCTCTGTTCAACTCATTATCCTCAACCAGCAGAATTCTTTTTCCCGTGTAGTCTGATTCTGACAGCTTCTCCAGATAATTTCTTGCCGTTTTTTCTTTTCTTCCTGAAGTAAACTGCCGCAGTGTTGCCGTCAGCCGGGAACGGAACAGCGGTTTTGCAATAAAAGCATCTACACCTGCAGTCTTTGCTTCTTCTTCAATTTCGCTGAATTCATAGGATGTCAGTACAATGATGGGGATCTCTTTTCCTATCCGTTTCCGGATCTGTCTGGCAGTTTCTATACCATCCATCTCCGGCATCTTCCAGTCTAAAATAACAGCAAAGTAATCATCTTTCAACTCATGCCGTGCATAACAGCGCTCAACCGCTTCCCTGCCAGAGAGAACCCATTCACCCATAATACCGATTTCCTTTAATGTTGCAACTGTACTTTCACAGCATGTCCTATCATCATCCACAACCAGGACCGGCAGATTCATCAGATTTCTGTCCTGTTCTTTTTCTTTTTCCTGAAGCTCCAGATAAATTGTTACTGTGATTTTAGTTCCCTTGTGCAAGGTACTGTCCACTTTAATAGTGCCATTCATCAGGTTCACAATATTTCTGCTGATTGCCATTCCCAGACCAGTTCCCTGGACTCTGGTTGTCCGGTGGTCATCCGCGCGGCTGAACGGCTCAAACATGATTTTCTGGAATTCCGGTGACATACCGATTCCATTATCCTCAATCGTAAATTCATAGCATCCAAGTTCTGAAAATCCATTTGGCTTTTCCTCTATGGAAAAAATAATATTCCCGCCATCCGGTGTATACTTGATCGCATTACTCATCAGATTCACAAATACCTGCTGAATCCTCAAGCTGTCACCACAGACAGCCTCATGTTCAATATGATTGATGTGTATATCAAAATTATGTTTATGTTCATCAAGCACCGGTTTCGTAAGTGTAATAAGATTATCTACCAGCTCTGACAGATTGAAATCTTCCTGTGCCAGTGTCATTTTTCCACTTTCAATACGTGCCATATCCAATACTTCATTGATCAGCCCCAGCAGATGGCGGCTTGATTCTGTGATCTTGCCGAGGCATTCAATGACTCTGTCCTGGCTCTCAACATTTGCTCCTGCGATTGCTGTCAGACCCACAATCGCATTCATTGGTGTCCGGATATCATGGGACATATTGGAAAGGAATTCTGTTTTCGCACGATTTGCATTTTCTGCGGACCGGTAAGCCTCTTTCAGTGCCTGACGGGATTCAATCTCTGCTTTCTTCTCCTGTGTCACATCCATGGATGCCAGCAATACCTTTTCCAGCTTTCCATTCTTCCATTCCAAGGGAATATAAGAAGCGATTTTATAAGTCTTTTCATCCAGGCTGCAATACTCAAACTTATAAATATCATTTTCACTTTTCAGTTTTTTCCGAATATTATCCGGGGCTATCAGGATATCGATAGCTTCCAATGGTTCCAGTGTCTTATATTTTTCAAGAACCTGCATCTGAAAATCATGATAAAATCCCAGAGGTTTATATATCATCTGTCCATTCAGATTGTAGAATTCATATCTGTCATTTTCCAGATCACAGACAACAAAGCGGTCAACCAGACGCACTATGCTCTGGATCAGCTACTCCATGGAAGCATTATCTGCTGCCATCTGCAGATGCCGTGCGCTCTCTACCTTTGTCTCTGTGATATCACGCAGAAAGATCATGGCATATTCTGAATCCTCTATTTCGCCACGTATGACCACATTGCGGACCCATCGTTCTTCTCCATTCAGAGTGATACGGCACTCTAAAGCCAATTCGGTTTCCAGCCCCTTCAGCCTTTCTGCAATATAACCACGGTCGTAAAAAGAGGATACCGCCTTCTTATCTGTCTCCACAACATAGGAATCCACAAAATGCCGGATCAATTCATCCCACGTATGACTCTGTTCAAAGACGGTCATCAGGGACGGTTCAACCTTAAAGGTATCAAAAGTATTCGCTTCCAGATTCACATAATACTCGCACAAATCTGCTTTCGTAAAAGCCCGGTGGAAAGCAGCAGATTTTTGTGCCTGCATGATTTCTTTTTTCTCCCCATCAATGTTAATAAAAATCCCGGCAATCCTGCTGGCAGAACCATCCAGACGGCGTATTACTTCTGCCGATGCCCGAAACCACTGGTATTGATTATCCTTCATTCTCATACGATACTCTACCTGGTATTTTATCTGGTTCGTCTTATCCTTAATTGCTGCCTGAAGCTGCACCATTACTCTTTCTTTATCCTGTGGATGCAGAAGATCTGACCAGGATTCCAGTTTATTCGGAAAGTCCAGGGTGTCATGATAGCCAAGCATTTTTCGAAATTCATGACTCCAGTTTGCATTCACAATCTCACTGTTTTCGTCACAGTCAAAATACCAGAAGCCGGAACAGATAGCCTCATTGAGCAGTGCCAGATTTACATGATCCCAGTTGACCTGTACGGACATAACCCAGATCTGTCTGCCCGCCTCGTCCGTCGCATCCTCTTTACAAAGCCGTACATTATTCACTGTACCGTCTGCTGCAAGGATCTGTGCTTCCCCTGTTCCGTGAAGCTGCAAAAAACGGTCTCGATCCAGTATATCTTCCTCGTCATAAAAGAAGTTTCTCAATGAGCCTTTTGTCTGTTCCATGAAAGTATCGAATGTATATCCTGTACTATGCAACAGCAGATTATCCACAGACAAAATAGACAGGTTTTGGTCATAAGATCCTGTCATTATACCTACCCCGCCATTATTTTCCAGTGTTTTCTGTACGGCCTGTGACATGGCCTGTGTCTGCCCCGTTACAGTCTCACCTAAGGAATATATTTTGTCTTCATAATTTTTCATTTTATAAAAGTCCTCTCTCCGTCTTATGCCTTCTTCATCCTGCTTTTATCTGTATACAGAAAACCTGTCCCTGCTAGTTTTGTTACCCATTTTTGCATACAAAAAGGACATCTGCCAAAATCTGCCAGTGTCCCTACTATATTCTTTAAAATCACACATCTATATAGTATAAAAGGTATCGGAATCTCTCCTGTTCAAACATCTTTTCCATATATTATGATGATATGGAAACAGTGGCAACCGGCTGACATGGTCAAACTTTCTGACTTTAGTCCCTTCTGGCTTTGCGACCCTGCCTTTCAACAGGTTTGCCTTTAAAATAATTTTCATTTTTTCCAAAAATAAAATACCATGTGGTTTTTCTTACGTCAATAATATTTTGGTGGAAAATTTACATATATTTTAACCGAATCAAGTAACTCCCCTGTGGAGGTTGCGAAAAGCAATAAGCAGTGGGCGAGGACCTCTCGTAACTAACCTCTCATGTCTACCAGGATCACCATCCTCTGACGAGTCCTAAATTGTCGGGTAGAAACACCTATTACTAGGTATATCCCCCACAGATCCGTACGTGCCCAAT
>NZ_QUGY01000013.1:0-1782 GCF_003479245.1 Ruminococcus sp. AF17-12 | reverse complement strand
TCCCCCACAGATCCGTACGTGCCCAATTCAGGCATACGGCTCTTCACGACACTTATGCCTCAGATTATCCATATAGGCTCACGGCTGTATACCAGGTCTCTTATTTCGGCATAAATGCCTTCTGGCATGTATGGGATTGAATATCTCCCATCCACAACTAGTTTTGCGATTGTTTTTGGATCTTTTGAATCTGTTTTCTTTGGACTGTTATCATCAAGTTCCTTGATCTTCTTAACCGAGAATGGATTGACCATTACTAATCTTTTCTGATGATCATTTACATACTTTGCAAACGCAAACCAGTAATGACCTGTTGGCTCGCAGCCGATCAGAACTGCAGTCTTTTTATTCTCAGTCTTAAGTGTCTCTGCCCAAAGGTTGAAAGAATTGAACCCTTCCAGATCGTTATGAAAAGAAAAAATACGTTTTGTAAGTTCGCGTCCTCTGTTATCAAAAGCTCTTGCATAATGTATCTGGCTTCCTATATCAACTCCGACAACCATTGTTGAATCTGTTACTTGCTCAATCTTTTCATTCTGTGTATAATTCATTGGGAACCTCCAGTGCTTGATTGTTTTGTTTACATCCGCCAAGATGCAACTCAATCATACCTTGAGGTTCTTTTTTATTCAATTGGCGCTTTTAATGAATTACAGGAATGCTCCTTTCAAGCATATTCAGCACTTATATATTGTTTCCCAAATATTTTAAAGAAAAGCGTACCACTATTTTAATGATACGCTCATCATTATTAAATCACTTCAAAATGCTTCAATGCATCCTTTATTGCTTCAACCTTCTCTGGAGTTGGATGCTTCCTCGGCTGTTTCAATTTCTCTACCGCATTAGGAGCATCGTACATCGGCAAGCCTAAATCTCTCTTTACCTCTGCAATATATGCGGTATGTACTTTGAAGCCGTATTTAGCTTCTATGTACTCCTTTATCATTTTGTAGGTCACTCGTTCTTTGGGCTTATAGCTTTCCGCTCTTTTAGCAATATTATCAAGTGGAACTTTTCCCTCACCCTCGCCAAACTCAACTTTTACGTTGATATGTCCGTCTGGCTTTTTGTGGGAAAGCAGTACTACCGTCTCCACATGCGGTGTCGTTTTTCACTGCTTTAACAGTACGCGAACCCGCATAGTTACTGAGTTTTTACACCCTTTGACAGGTTGCTAATATCTGCAATCATAAGGTTAAGACATGGCGTACAGACCGTTTGACTTTGTAAACGTGTGGCGGGTACGCCGATATTTTGTAACACTTTTATAATACAAAATTATTCTAAATACTGCTACCATATTTGGTAATATATCAGTACGCCGATTTGTTTTGGGCATTTTTGCGAATGGCATTAACACCCTTTCAATGTTCACTTTTATTGAAACCGATATTTTCCTTTTCCATGTCCTGTTACAAGTACGATTACCTCACTATCAACCAACAGTTTTATTAACTTGGAAGCTCTTGATGGCTTTAATCCAGTAATTTCTTCAACTATCGTTCTTCCGAAACAATTTTCTTTTCCACATTTTGAAAATATTTCTACTGTATGATTTATTGTTTTTTCTGAAATCGTATCTGAGAAAGAAAGTAATTTATTTCGAATGTCCACTTTTGTGCTTTCAATGTCCACTTCTCCACTCTTAATGTCCACTTTTACTCTTTCAATGTCCACTTCTTCTGTATATACTTTTGCCATGGATGCCGTTCTCCTTTATCTGATGTTCCTATTGTAACGCAAAGATAAAGAAAAAGCGAATCAGGCAGACAGGGTATT
>NZ_QUGY01000012.1:427-138078 GCF_003479245.1 Ruminococcus sp. AF17-12 | reverse complement strand
ATTAGAATGAATGTACCGCTGATTTCAGAATAGGCGTACCGTTCGAGCAGAATTTGCATACATTCATCGCAGATCAGTCTTCCTTTATTACAGATAATATGTCTGCGCTGACAAATCAGCATCCATGGATCTATATCGTTGCAGTGTTTATTGTAGGAGCTATTACAACCAGTCAGTCATCTACTACTATGATCATGGTTCCGATCGGAATTGCGCTTGGGCTTCCGGTGAACATTATTGTGGCTGGCTGGATCGCATGCTCATCCAATTATTTTATTCCTGCTTCTGGCCAGTGTGTAGCAGCTATTGCGTTTGATTCAGCAGGTACTACAAAAATCGGTAAATTTGTCCTGAATCACAGTTACATGCTTCCGGGTCTTGTTTGTACCGTAGTCTCTGTAGTAGTAGCAATTGCACTTGGAGCAGTAATTTTCTGATTTAATTGATTGGATAGTCGGAGATTTTTATAATCCTGACTTTGTGTAGTGTTTTCCCTTCTTTATGATCCGACTATCCAATATAAGAGAAGTGTTTTCAAAGCATCATAGAGAATATAGGAGGAAAAAATGAAATTTGCACCAATGAATTATCATTATTTGAGATATCCTCTGAAGAAATTCCTGGACAAGGTAGAGCAGTCAGTATTTAACAGTATTGATCTGTATTGTAGTGCACCACAGTTTAACATATTTGATTATTCTCTTTTTTCATTACTTGAATTGGAAAAGGAGATCAGGAGAAGAAACCTAAGTGTTATGGCAATGACACCGGAGAATTGTACATACCCGGTTAATTTCTGCACACAGGACAGAGGAACACGTGAGTCCAGTATTCGTTATTATCAGCGAGCTATTGATACGGCTGAATTTCTTGGCTGTCACAAAGTTCAGATCAGTACCGGATTTGGATATTTCGATCAGTCACCGGAAGAGGCATGGAAGTATTGCAGGGATTCTTTGCAACAGTTGGGGGCTTATTGTGAGAAAAAGAATGTGGAACTGATGCTGGAGGAGTTGAAGGTAACAACAACGAATGTACTGATAAAAAGTTCAGATCTGAAACGAATGATAGAAGAAACAGGTTCATCTCACATACATGGTATGGTAGATCTGGATCAGATGACCTATGCCGAAGAAAGCATAGATAACTATATGGATAATTTAGGTGCTCAGCTTGTTCATGTGCATTTTAACGATCGGGGACATACAGTTCCCGGAGACGGAGATTTTCCAATGAAAAAGCATTATGAGGATTTGAAGCGCAGAGGATATGAGGGGACAATTTCTTTTGAAATATGTGACCGTCGTTATTACTGTGACCCGGATAAGGTAATTGATGACATTACAGAATGGCTTAGGAGCAACACAGCAGAATTAAGTTAATAAGGTGGATATCTATCCACTTTATATAGAAACTAAAAAGTCAAGATTAAGAAGAAAAGGAGAACAAACATGGGATACAGAAGTACAGATATTAAAAACATTATTGCAGAGATCATTGAGGACAAAAAAGAAAAAGGAGGAGTAAAATCTTTATATTTTGTAGGCTGCGGCGGTTCTCTCGGAGCACTTTATCCTGCAAAAACATTCATGGAGACAGAAAGTGCAGATATTAAATGTGCACTGATCAGCAGTAACGAATTTGTACATTGCACACCGAAGGATTTTGGTGAGAATTCTATCATCTGCCTTTCCTGCCATAAAGGAAACACACCGGAAACAATTGCAGCTGCAAAGCTTGGTAAAGAGATGGGAGCTTCCGTTATCATTCTTACATGGCTGGCAGAGTCTGAGATCGTAGAGTTTGGTGACTATATTGTTCAGTATGAGTTTGATGCAAGCCCGGATCATCTGGAAGGAAATATTGATTATGCAGGTGAGAAAACAATGTGTGCACTTCTTGTTGCAGTAGAAACTTTACAGCAGACTGCAGGATATGAGAATTATGACAAATTCTATGCAGGCGTTGGAATGATCAGCAATATTATTAAAAATGCAAGAAAGCATGTAAAAGAGAGAGCACTGGCATTTGCTGAAGAGTATAAAGATGATACTGTCATTTATACAATGGGAAGCGGCGCAGGTTATGGCGCAGCATATATGGAAAGTATCTGTATTTTTATGGAGATGCAGTGGCTGGATTCCAGCAGCATTCACACAGGTGAATTCTTCCATGGACCATTTGAGATCACAGATGCAAACCGCGCATTTATGATCCAGATTTCCGAGGGAACTACAAGAGAGCTTGATGAGAGAGCATTAAAATTCCTGAACAAATATGGAAAACGTATCGAAGTTCTGGATGCAAAAGAGCTCGGATTATCTACTATTGATGCATCTGTAGTGGATTATTTCAATCATTCTCTGTTCAACAACGTGTACCCAATCTACAATCATGAGCTGGCTGAGAAACGTGAGCATCCGCTTCCAACCCGTCGCTATATGTGGAAAGTAGAGTACTAATCAGAGAAAGCCGGGGTGTGGTACAGATGAAGGATTTCAGGATCATCGCAATAGGCGATAACGTATGTGATAAATATCTTTCCAGGGGAAAAATGTATCCAGGTGGACAGTGCGTAAATACCTGTGCATTTTCCGGAATGAATGGTGCTAAAACAGCATATCTTGGAAAATTTGGAAACGATGAGGTTGCTAAATGTGTACAGGATACATTGAAAAAGCTGAAAATTGACTATAGCCATTGCAGATATTTTGAAGGAGAAAACGGTTTTGCCCTTGTCACATTAAAAGGAAATGATCGTGTATTTCTCGGATCAAATAAAGGCGGGATCGCCAAAGAACATGCCTTTGATTTTACAGAAGAAGACATGGAATATATAAAAGGATTTCAGCTTATTTACACGAATCTGAATTCTTATATTGAAGAAGAACTTTCCTTATTAGAAAAAACCGGTGTACCGATTGCCTATGATTTTTCTACAAGATGGACAGATGAATATCTTGAAAAGATATGTCCGTATGTAACGGTGGCAATCATGTCCTGCGCACATCTGAGTTCAGAGAAACGGGAAGAAGAGATGAAAAAAGCACAGGCAGCCGGAGTTAAGATTGTTCTTGGTACAATCGGAGAAGATGGTTCATGGGTGCTTTATAAAGATAATTTTTATTATACAAAAGCTATATATGCAGAAAATGCTATTGATACCATGGGCGCCGGAGACAGTTATTTTTCCGCTTTCTTAAGCTCCCTGCTGGAAACTTCAAAGGATGGAATTCTTATTGAGGAAAGCGATGAGAAAATGAAAGAACGTCTGTTAACCGCAATGAATAAGGGTGCTGCTTTTTCCGCAAAGGTATGTGCAATGGAAGGTGCTTTTGGCTATGGAGTTCCGATTGAAGGAAAGACAGAACTGTAAAAACATGTATGAAAGGGGATTTGTACAATGAAACCAGATATGTATGAAAATAATGGAGAAGGTATTCTCTGTGTTTACAAAAATGAAAAATGGCTTGTATGCATCAAGAATTGGAAACCGGATAATGATATTGAAGGAATCGCACATCTCGAGATCCATCATTCCACAGACGAACAGTTTATTCTGGCAGAGGGGAAAGCAATTCTTATTACAGCAGAGCGTAAAGAGGGAAAATTTGATATCGAACTTACATTAATGGAGCAGGGTAAAGTTTACAATGTACCAAAGGAAGTATGGTTCTATTCTATTACTCAGAAAGATACTAAGATGATGTATGTACAGGATTCTAATTGCTCTATGGATAACAGCGATTTTATGGATCTGACTGCAGAAGAGGTGAAGTATATTCAGGAAAATGCAAAAAAACTTTTTGCAAAATAAACAAGGATAAAACAGAGCCAGTATCTGATCGTTTATGAAAAGACAGGGAGAATGTGCCTTTTGTTTAAGCACATTCTCCCTGTTTTTTATGATAAGATGAAATTTACAAGGATTTAACTTTTTACGGATAATTATTTTTACATTGCTTTTGTAAAATGCTATATAGATTTCGGAGAAAGGAAAGGGCTGAGCTTTGAGTAAAAAAATATTTAAGTATATCATGCTGGTTTCATCACTGATCACAGTACTGGGACTGGCATTTGTCGTGGGGATCCTTTATCACTATTTTCAGGGACAGCTGATGGGTGAGCTGAAGAAAGAAGCCGTGTATATTTCCAGAGGTGTGGAAAGTACCGGGACAGATTATCTGAAGAAGCTGAATGATGAGGATTCCAGGATCACTTATGTGGATGAAAGTGGAAAAGTTATCTACGACAATGAGGCAAATGTGGAAAGCATGGATAATCACGGACATCGCAAGGAGATCCGTGAAGCAGAGATCAACGGAGAAGGTGCGGATGAAAGAATGTCATCCACGCTTTCCGAAAAAACAATGTATTATGCAGTACGCCTTGAAAATGGCAATGTGCTGAGAGTTTCCAGTAACCAGGCTTCTGTATGGATGCTGCTCCTGCAGCTGCTTCCGCCTTTTGCTGCAGTTCTGATACTTATGCTGCTCCTATCCGGCGTATTTGCATCCAGGCTTTCCGGGAAGGTTGTGGAACCTCTTAATGGGCTTGATCTGGAGCATCCGGAGGAGAATGATGCCTATGATGAGGTACAGCCGCTTCTCAGCAAGATCAGCAGACAGAGCCGGCAGATCCGTCTGCAGCTTGAGGCAGCCAGAAGACAGCAGAAAGAATTTTCTATTATCACGGAGAACATGCAGGAGGGTCTTCTTGTGATCGACCGTTATACAATGGTGCTTTCTGTTAACTCCAGTGTGGGAAAGCTTCTTAAGGTAAAGGAGATCAAAACGGGAGAAAGTGTATATCTTCTGAACCGCTCGGAGGAGTTTCGAGGTGTCGTTGGGCAGGTCCTTGAAGGAAAGCATGAGAACAAGATCCTTCGTTTGGACGGCAGTGAGATTCAGGTGATCGCCAATCCTGTCACAAGAGAAAACAAGACAGAGGGTGCGGTGATTCTTCTGGTGGACGTAACCGAAAAAGTAGAACGGGAACAGCTGCGCAGAGAATTTTCCGCCAATGTTTCCCACGAGCTGAAAACACCGCTGACTTCTATTTCCGGCTTTGCAGAGATCATGCAGGACGGATTTGTGAAGGATGAAGATGTGAAGGTTTTTGCAGGGCGCATCTACAAGGAAGCGCAGAGACTGATCCGTCTGGTTGGGGATGTGATCCGGATCTCCCGTCTGGATGAGGGCGGATTGCCGTATCAGTGGGAAAAACTGGATCTTTACAGTCTGACTCATGATATTTTTTCTACCTTACATGAAGCTGCCGAAAAGCAGGAAGTGCATATGTATATGGAAGGCGGAAGTACAGTGCTGGATACAGTGCCGACGATCATGGAAGAGGTTCTCTATAATGTCTGCGATAATGCTGTCAAATATAACCGCCGGGGTGGAGAGGTCTTTGTGAGACTGAAGGATGGCGAGGATGCAGTTCGCGTGAATGTGCGGGATACAGGGATCGGTATTCCGAAGGAAGATCAGGAACGCATTTTTGAACGCTTTTATCGGGTGGACAAAAGCCATTCCAAGGAAATCGGCGGAACCGGTCTTGGCCTTTCCATTGTGAAGCACGGGGTAAAAACTCTGAACGGCAGGCTGTGGCTTAACAGTGAACCGGGACAGGGAACCGAGATCATTATGGAATTTCCGAAACATCATATGGAAAAGGAAGCAGCAGAGTGAACATAGGTCGTGTAGCGATGATGTTCATAGGCATGCAGCAGAGTGGAAGATGAAAGGCCGTTCTGTTGTATGTATCTGCTGCTTTTTATATCATAGTATATTGCTGGTTGGAGGTTGATGGTTTGACAGACCGGAAGGGTTATGCTATCTTATGTAATAATAATCAGAATAAGCAACAGGAAAGCGGATGATAACGGTCCGCTTTCTGTATTATAATTGGTTCGGAATAATTCCGGACGACTATACTGAGGGGAATAAAAATATGATACAGGCAATTGTTTTACTGGTGTTCCTGATCTTTCTGAACTCTGTTTTTGCAGGTGCGGAAATGGCGATTCTGTCCATGAATGAAGCAAAGATGAGGGAGCTGGCGGAAGAGGGAGATCACCGGGCGCAGATTTTGATAAAGCTTACAGAACAGCCGGCACATTTTATGACAGCGATCCGTGTAACGGTAACTACGGCAGGATTTCTGCAGAGTGCTTTTGCAGCGGAATATTTTGCACAGCCTATGACAGAGGCACTGATAAAGACAGGGATAGATGTACCACAGAATGTTCTGAAGATCGTATGCATGATCATTGTGACCATACTGCTTTCCTATGTAAGTCTTCTGTTCGGAGAACTGGTGCCAAGACGTCTGGGGATGAAAAATCCGGATGAGCTTTCTCTGCGTCTGGCAGGACTTCTTAAGATCGCGATGATCGCAGTCTGGCCGGCTACTGCACTTCTGACAGTAACTGCCAATGGTGTGCTGTATCTGATGGGGATCAAACCGGAAGAAAAAGAGGAGCAGGCCACAGAGGAAGAGATCCGTATGCTGCTTACAGAGGGAAATGAACAGGGCAGCATCCAGCAGGAAGAAAGCGAGATGATCCAGAATGTTTTTGATCTGGATGATACTGCGGCAGATGAGATCTGTACACACAGAAGAGATGTGGTTGTCCTCTATATGGAGGATTCAGATGAGGAATGGGAACGGATCATCAGAGAGAACCGTCACACCTTTTATCCGGTATGCGGGGAAGACCAGGATGATATTCTCCATATTCTGGACACCAGAGATTATTTCCGCCTGGATGACAGATCCAGAGAAGCTGTTCTGCATCATGCCTGTTATTCACCGTTTTTTGTACCGGAATCCATGCGTGCCAACCTGATCTTCCGGGAAATGAGGGAAAAACGGGATTATTTTGCAGTAGTGTTGGATGAATATG
Source organism: Ruminococcus sp. AF17-12 (assembly GCF_003479245.1). Taxonomy (NCBI): domain Bacteria; kingdom Bacillati; phylum Bacillota; class Clostridia; order Eubacteriales; family Oscillospiraceae; genus Ruminococcus; species Ruminococcus sp. AF17-12. Next base: position 131,168 of record NZ_QUGY01000012.1, on the reverse strand, counting down.
GCTGCTTTGTAGGAATTGTCACTCTGCATGATCTTGTGGAGACGCTGGTGGGAGATATTGACGACAGGACAGATCTGCCGAAGCCGGATGATATTGAGAAGACAGGAGAACATATCTGGAAAATACAGGGAGGAGCGATCCTGGATGATGTGGCAGAGGTCATAAATGTGGAGCTTCCTGTAGAAAAATATGATACTTTCAGCGGCTTTGTCTGCGGAGTTCTGGAACGTGTACCGGAGGACGGAGAACAGTTCCGATGCAGCTGGAAAAACCTGGATATTGTGGTAAATCAGGTCAGAAACCATACCGTTGTGGAGGGAATCGTTCATGTTCAGCCAGAGAAAAAAGTGCAGGAACAGAAAGAAGAGATCTGACAAAACCTTGTTCAGCCAGGTCATGGGACAGTTATCGGGAGAAAGATCTCCGGGGATTTATGGACATTTTCGAACATGTTGTTGCTTGAAAGTATGTTATTTTTATGACATAATAAGGAAATAACCCGAGGAAAGCTTGTGATGGGGGAGAGAAAATGCCAGGTTTTACAAGACAGATCATACTGCATACACTGACGGAACTTATGAACGAAAAACCATTGTCCAAGATTACGGTAAAGGACATTGTGGAACGCTGTGGAGTAAACAGGAATACATTTTACTACCATTTCAGAGATATTCCGGATGCAGTGGAAGCAATGGTAAAGGAAGAGCTGAATGACATTCTGAAGGATCAGAAAGTACCGGAATCAGTCAGCGACTGTATGGAAATCCTTGTCAACGCAGTTCAGAAGAACAAAAAAGCCATGATACATCTGTACCGCTCGATCCAGAGGGATGTATTTGCCGATTATCTGGATCATGCCGCAGAGCGTGTGGTGGAGGAGCTGATCAACAGGGCGGTCGGAGACTTTGAAATGGATCAGGAAGATAGGCATCTTATAAGCCGGTATTATAAATGTGTATTTGTGGGAGTGATCCTGGACTGGCTACGGCATGATATGGATTATGATATCCTGTCAGATATGCATAAGCTGGAGTATATTTACGAGAAGAGCCTTGAGAGTCAGTACAAAAATCTGAAATAAAAGCTATGATTTCAACTAAATGAAGATTAAAAATATCCATTTAGTGTAGAACAGGAATGTCCTCGAATTTTATTAAGGTATAGAAACGGTTAATTTTGAGCTGGTGTCTGAAATTTAGGCACTGGCTCTTTTTTGTCTGTTTTTTTAAACGACACAGGGATGTATAATTCAGTACAATAAATGAGAAAAAATTATCAAGGAGGGAACGTATGGATGACCTGAAACAGCTGAAGCTTGTAAAAAACATCTACATCGTCATGTCATTACTGTTCTGTGTGCTGGGTATTTTTCTGATGGCAAGGCCCAAAAGCTCTGTAAAAATGCTGTGCGTGCTTATGGGAATCATGCTGATCCTGTACGGAGCTATTAAGATCAGCGGATATTTCACGAGAGATGCTTTCTGTCTGGCATTTCAGTTTGATCTGGCTTTCGGGATCCTGCTGATGGCAGTGGGAGTGATCCTGATAGCCAGAAAAAATTTCGCAGTGGATCTTATTTTTTCCGTGTTCGGAATCCTGATCCTGGCAGATGCCCTGTTTAAGATCCAGATGTCTGTAGATGCGAAGAGATTCGGTCTGGCGTTGTGGTGGCAGATCCTGCTGATCGCATTGGTCACCGGAGTGATCGGAGTTCTGGTTTTTATCAGACCATTTGAAGCAGCAGCTATGATGATGGTGTTGGTAGGATTTTCCATTTTACTGGAAGGGATCCTCAATCTATGGGTCGGGATTCTGACGATCAAGATCATCAAGAGTCGGCTTTAAACATAAACATAAAAATAACCAATCACTTTAGATAATAACATAGGAGGAAATAGAGTATGGGAATCGTAGACAAAGCAAAACAGGCAGCGATCGCAGCTACCGTAACAAAAGCACTGGATTATCTTGAGAAGGATCCGGAGACAAACATACCGAAGATCATGGAAATGGTTGATAAAGTAACACCGGATGGCTGGTATGCAGGACAGAGAAATGCGATCCGTCACTCCATCGAGGCAAAGGACAACTGGTATCAGCTGATCCTTCGTATGTATCAGCTGGATGCCGGCGTACGCCAGACATTTTTCCGCAACTTTATTGTAAATGCCAGTCTTAAGGGAAGCGCAACGCAGGAAAAGGTATCAGAAGAGAATGACTGCAATGTACCGTGGGCAATTCTTCTTGATCCTACCAGCGCATGTAACCTTCATTGCACAGGATGCTGGGCAGCAGAGTATGGCCACAAGCTGAACCTGGATCTTGAGACCATCGATTCTATCGTAAAACAGGGTAAAGAACTGGGAACCTATATGTACATCTACACAGGCGGTGAGCCACTGGTCCGCAAAAAGGATCTCATTAAGATCTGTGAGATGAATCCGGACTGCGAGTTTCTTTCCTTCACAAACGGAACTCTTATTGACGAAGAATTCTGTCAGGAAATGCTCCGTGTGAAAAACTTTGTTCCGGCTATCAGCCTTGAGGGAACAGAGGCAACTACAGACGGACGTCGTGGAGATGGCGTATACCAGAAGGTTATGCATGCTATGGAGCTTCTGAAGAGCCACGGACTTCCGTTCGGTGTTTCCACATGCTACACATCCGCAAACGTAGATGCAGTAAGCAGTGAGGAGTATTTTGATCATCTGATCGAGTGCGGAGCTTATTTTGCATGGTTCTTCCACTATATGCCGGTTGGAAATGATGCAGCAGCAGATCTCCTCCCCACACCGGAGCAGAGAATCAAAATGTATGACAGCGTCCGCAGATTCCGTGCCACAAAATCTCTCTTCACTATGGACTTCCAGAACGATGCAGAGTATGTAGGCGGATGTATCGCAGGTGGCCGTCGTTACCTCCATATCAATGCAAACGGGGATGTGGATCCTTGTGTATTCATTCATTTCTCCAATGCGAACATTAAAGAATGTACACTCCTTGAGGCGCTGAAGAGCCCGATCTTTATGGAGTATCACAAGGGTCAGCCGTTCAACAAAAACATGCTTCGTCCATGCCCGATGCTTGAAAATCCTGAGCTTCTCCGCAAGATGGTTGAACGTGCAGGAGCGAAATCTACAGATCTTCAGTCTCCGGAAACAGCGGAGCATCTCTGTGCAAAGTGTGATCACTATGCAGAGGTATGGAAAAAACAGGCCGATGAGCTCTGGAGTGAGAGCCAGGCAAAAAAAGCTGCAAAAAAATCAACAACTTGTTAATTAACACTTGATATAGATGTTGGGATACTGTATAATGAACCCGTTTTTCAGGAGTCTGAAATAACAGTTCAGATAAGAGTGTCGAAACAGAAGAGACACGATACGTGTACTGACAGATAACAGGGCGGTTATATTCAGCAGTGGGTATAACTGCCTTCTTTTTTATGTTATCGTCAGGACATAGGGAAAGAAAGGATGGATTCATTATGGAAAAACAGGAGAAAAACACAGCCAGCCCTTATGAGCTGGACGGACGCCCACCTCTTAAGGTGGCAATTCCCCTTGGACTGCAGCACGTGCTTGCCATGTTTGTGGGTAATCTTACCCCGCTTCTGATCATCACAGCTGCCTGCGGGATCGAAGCAGGAGGGGATCTTCAGGTTGCATTACTTCAGAATGCAATGCTGATCGCAGGAATTGTTACACTTGTACAGGTCTTTACGATCGGACCGGTCGGTGGCAAGCTTCCTATCGTTATGGGAACAAGTTCAGGCTTCATCGGCGTATGTCAGAGTGTTGCCGGAGTTATGGGAAATGGTGTCGTTGCCTATGGTTCGATCATGGCAGCCTGCTTTATCGGCGGTCTTTTTGAGACTGTTCTGGGAAGCTTTCTGAAGCCCTTGAGAAAATTTTTCCCATCTGTTGTAACAGGTACGGTTGTACTTTCAATCGGTCTTTCACTGATCGGTGTGGGAATCAGCTCTTTCGGTGGCGGAAGCTCCGCAAAGGATTACGGTTCTCTTGAAAACCTTTTCGTAGGCTTTGTAGTTCTGATCGTGATCATTGTACTGAAGCATGGAACAAAAGGCTTCACAAGCTTTTCTTCAATCCTCATCGGTATTATCGTGGGATACATTCTGGTAAGTATCATGGCTATGGTACTTCCTACAACATTTACATATGTAGATGACACAGGTGCTACTGTGGAGGCTACAAAGGCCTGGGTTCTCAACTGGGACAAGGTTGCTCAGGCAAAATGGTTTGCGGTACCGGCACTGATGCCTGTAAAATGGGTGTTTGACGCACGTGCGATCGTGCCGATCCTGATCATGTTTATTGTAACTGCAGTTGAAACAGTTGGTGATATTTCCGGAATCACAGAGGGTGGTCTTGGAAGAGAAGCTACAGACAAAGAGCTTTCCGGTGGTGTTATGTGTGACGGACTTGGATCTTCCTTCGCAGCACTGTTCGGTGTGCTTCCGAACACATCCTTCAGCCAGAACGTTGGTCTGGTTGCAATGAATAAGGTTGTAAACCGTTTCTGTATCGCTACAGGAGGAATCTTCCTGATCGCATGCGGACTGTTCCCGAAGCTTGCTGCACTGATCTCCATCATGCCGCAGAGCGTTCTTGGCGGCGCTGCTGTTATGATGTTCTCATCCATTGTTGTCAGCGGTATCCAGTTAATTACCAAGTGGCCGATCGGACCGAGAAATGTTACGATCGTTTCCGTAGCACTTGGTCTTGGTTATGGACTTGGCTCCAATACAGCGATCCTGGTGCATCTGCCACAGGCGATCAGCCTGATCTTCGGCGGTTCCGGTATTGTTCCGGCAGCGGTATTTGCGATTATTCTTAATATTGTTCTTCCGAAGGATGAGAAGAGTGAGATTGAGAGAGCTGAGGAGATGCTTGAAAAAGTTAAGAATAAATAAGAAAGTGTAAGAATAAAAAGAGTTTTTTTCTTTTTTGAGACTGTTGGACTTTATTGGTCTGACGGTCTCTTTTTTTATATGTTTTTATTTTTTTATTTTTAGGATAAAGGTTCGGCCTTTTGGAAGGCGGTAATTTGCGAGAAGGGGAAGCACTCGGAGTTGCGAAGGCCGTCTCCCCTTCTCGCGCTCTTCCCCTCCTGGCCACGCCGCTGTTCTGCGTTGTGGTGGGCGTGAATGTTCTGACAGGGTGCGGGATTCGGGGTGTTGAGGAGGGGAGGCTGTGCCGATCTGTTGGATAGTGGATAATAATAAAAAGGATCTGTAAAAGGCGAGATTTTACAAATAGTTCTGCCTTTTTCAGATCCTTTTTTGGTTAGTAATTGTAGGCTCCCTCATAAGCATTGCATCGTTCTTTCCGATGTCCCTGCTCTACACAGGAGCTGCACCGGTCACAAAATTCCTGTTCATAGCAGGTAGAACAGACACATCCCTTACAGGCATCCCGGTCATAAGCCGGCGTGCAGGTAAAAGGAAGAGTATCCTTCGTAGTTTCCGTACTCATAAAGATCACGCTCCTTTTTTCTATATTATAGACCTATCAAAAAAGCGTTTCAATACAAATAATCAGAAAATACAAAAAGATACCTGATAAAAAGTTACTGTTCACTCCGTTTTCAGTAATACGCTTTGTGATGCACAGAATTTATACTGATCGTATAAATTCGCGTGGTATGTCTCGGGCTTTCTGTGACCTTCGCTCACAAAAAACACCTCGCGGAATATTACCATTGAATAGTAAGGATAAAAATCGGCACAACGCTTCACATCCAACACAGTAGAATCCATCATCCCGCCAATACAGAATCACATTTCACAACGCAGAACAGCGGCGTGGCCAGGAGGGGAAGAGCGCGAGAAGGGGAGACGGCCTTCGCTAACTCCGAGTGCTTCCCCTTCTCGCAACCCTGCCCACGCCAAAGTGTCCCCTCGAAAGGAAAAACCCCAACTCACAGTAGTTCGCAACAGCGAAAAAAGTGCCAGCTAATAAGGATGCCACAACAGCCCTATCCTACCGGGAGGAGCTCCACCGTCCGGAAGCTCCGCAGGGAAGAACCAGACCACTTTCTGTTACAGGAAGTCCGATCTCCTGTGACTCCACATTACCCTTCCAGGGTTTCAGCTCCGTAGCAAGCATATAAGTCAGAACAGCCGGTGCAAGACCTGTAGTATAGGAATTTACCAGGAAAAACAGCGGATCATCGCTGAGGATCTTCGTACAAAGCTTGATCAGCGGATGGATCGCATCCTCGATCTTCCAGATTTCGCCCTTAGGTCCGCGGCCGTAAGAAGGCGGGTCCATAATGATCGCATCATAATGATTTCCTCTGCGGATCTCACGCTCTACGAACTTCACGCAGTCATCCACAAGCCAGCGGATCGGCGCACCGGAAAGTCCGGAAGCAGCAGCATTCTCTTTTGCCCAGTTCACCATACCCTTGGAAGCGTCCACGTGAGTAACGGAAGCGCCGGCAGCAGCTGCAGCCAGAGTAGCGCCGCCGGTATAGGCAAAAAGATTTAAGACCTTGATCGGGCGTCCCGCATTGCGGATCTTTTCACCGAACCAGTCCCAGTTCACAGCCTGCTCCGGGAAAAGTCCTGTATGCTTGAAGCTGAAAGGCTTCAGATTAAAAGTAAGGTCCTTGTAATGAAGCTCCCACTGATGAGGCAGATCAAAGAACTCCCACTCACCGCCGCCACGGCTGCTTCTGTGATAATGTCCGTTCATATGCTTCCAGCCACGGTTTTTGCGGGGAGTATCCCAGATTACCTGCGGGTCCGGACGAACCAGAAGATAATCCCCCCAGCGCTCCAGCTTTTCTCCTTTTGATGTATCAATAACTTCATATTCTTTCCATCCATCTGCAATCCACATGATGATCAATACCTCTTTCATAATAGTAAATTTATAAGATATATATAGCATTTTTATATAGCATTTCCGGAGATTACTGTACCAGATCCGGATGATCGGGACATGAATCCATAAAAACGCCATAATAATGTTTTTTCCAGTATAGAGGAAAAATGAATGCTGTGCAAGAGAAGTGCAGGATTTTCCACGAAAGATTTGACAACAGCGCTTTTACATACTAAAATGTACGCAGAGATTTTCTGCCGGGGCAGAGGCTTCCCGCTTCCGTGAAACTGTGGCTGTTTTTTGCGGAAGAGATTTTGCAGAGAATTCCTGACAGACAGAAATCGTTAACAGAAGAAACACAGCAACCACAGATATGAAACTGTGCACAAAAAGAGGAGAAGCAAACTTATGAAAAAATATTGTGAGATGAGCAGGGAAGAGCTACTCGATTTAAAGAAAGAACTTGACCGTGAGTTCGACGAGATCAAAGCCGAAGGTCTGGCACTGGATATGTCCCGTGGTAAACCTGCACCGGATCAGCTTGATCTTTCCATGAAAATGATGGAAGTACTTGCAGGGGATGCAGATCTGAAATGTGAGACCGGTGTGGACTGCCGTAACTATGGAGTCATCGACGGAATCCCGGAAGCCAAGAGACTTCTCGGTGAGATGTCAGAGGTAGAGCCAGAGAACATCATCATCTATGGTAACTCCAGTCTGAATGTAATGTTCGATACCATTGCACGTTCCTATTCCCACGGAGTAATGGGAAATACACCATGGTGCAAGCTTGACAAGGTGAAATTCCTCTGTCCTGTACCAGGATACGACCGTCATTTTCGTATCACAGAATTTTTCGGCATTGAGATGATCAACATTCCGATGTCTCCGGAAGGCCCGGATATGGACATGGTTGAGAAATATGTCAATGAAGATCCGGCAGTAAAAGGAATCTGGTGTGTTCCGAAATATTCCAATCCGCAGGGCTACACCTATTCCGAAGAAACAGTTAAGCGTTTTGCGCATCTGAAGCCGGCTGCACCGGACTTCCGTATTTACTGGGATAACGCTTACAGCATCCATCATCTTTATGATGACAATCAGGATTTCCTTCTTGAGATCCTTGATGAGTGTGCGAAAGCAGGAAATCCGGACATTGTTTATAAATTTACTTCTACCTCCAAAGTAAGCTTCCCTGGTTCCGGTATCGCAGCAGTTGCTGCATCCAAGGCGAACCTGGATGACTTCCGCAAATACATGACTGTACAGACCATCGGACACGACAAACTGAACCAGCTTCGTCACGTTCGTTTCTTCAAAGATATCAACGGACTGCATGAGCATATGAAGAAACACGCAGACATCCTTCGTCCGAAATTCGAGCTTGTTCTCGCAACACTGGATAAAGAGCTTAACGGACTTGGAATCGGTGAGTGGACCAAACCTCACGGCGGATATTTCATTTCCTTTGATTCTATGGAAGGCTGTGCGAAAGCTATCGTTGCCAAAGCAAAAGAAGCAGGCGTTGTTATGACTGGAGCAGGTGCAACCTATCCATATGGAAAGGACCCGAAAGACAGCAATATCCGTATTGCACCAAGTTACCCAAGCGTTGAGGAGCTTGGCAAGGCAGCAGAGGTATTTGTTCTCTGTGTGAAGCTTGTAAGTGTGGAAAAACTTCTGGAGAAATAAATCGATCACATCAGACTGCCCGGTATTTCAGCACGCGTAATACCGGGCAGTCATAACTATTGGAGAGAGCTCATGGATGAGGAAAAAGAAAAAATGAAAACAGGCAAAAAGTTGGTCATTGCACTGATCATGATCCTGCTGATCCTTACAGCAGGGGCTTATGGATATGGTGTACACTATTTTACAGATCATTTTTTGCCGGGATCTCAGGTGAATGGTTTTAACTGCTCCTATAAAACTGCAGATGAAACAGAAAAGCTTCTTGCAAAGGAAGTGCAGGCATATGTTCTTACCGTTGATACAAGAAACAACGGAAAAGAGAGTATTACCGCAAAAGAAGCCGGCCTGGTCTACAAGCCGGATGGCGGAGCCAAAAAGCTGATCAAGAAACAGGCCCGGTACAAATGGTTCCTTGCTTTTAATCAGGAGAAAAAATATACACTGGCAACGGATACTGCTTATGAAGATCAGAACAAGCTGACAGAGGCTGTGAAGAATCTGAAATGCATGCAGAAGGACAATATGGAAAAGCCTGCAGACGCATGCATTAAGGATAATGGCGAAACCTACGAGATCCAGCCGGAAAAAGAAGGAACGACCCTGGATACAAAAAAGGTTCAGAAGGTGATCCGTGCAGCTGTTTCCGCAGGAGACAAAACAGTTAGTCTGGAAAAGAAAAACTGCTACAAAAAACCATCGATATATAAAGACGATGAAGCTCTGAAAAAAGATTGTGACCAGATGAACAAGCTTACCAGCTGCGTGATCACCTATGATTTTTCGGACCGGTCGGAACAGCTTGACCGAAATACCATCAAAGACTGGCTGGTCAGGGACGCAAACGGAGATTATATAGTAAATAAAGATCAGGTTGCAGCTTATGTGAACAGCCTGGGATATAAATATGATACCTTTGGCTGCACGAGGACATTTACCACCTACGATGGTCGCCAGAAGACTATCAAGGGCGGTGATTACGGATGGGCTATCGATCAGACCACAGAGACTGAATGGCTTTATAATGCCATTCTTGCAGGAACTACAGAAGTGAGACAGCCGGCGTATGCTTACAGTGGACTTTGCAGAGATACCAATGATATCGGAAATACATATGTAGAGATTGACCTGACCAACCAGAGAATGGTATTCTATAAAGACGGACAGCTTCTGGTAGATACACCGGTAGTTACCGGCTGTGTCCGAAAGGGCCATTCCACACCAACCGGATGCTTTGCACTGGATGCCATGCGTTCACCGGCAGTTTTGAAGGGACCTGGATATGCATCACCGGTTACATACTGGATGCCGTTTTCCGGAGGAGTCGGAATCCATGACGCAAGCTGGCGTTCACAGTATGGCGGGCAGATCTATATCACAAATGGTTCTCATGGCTGTGTAAACACCCCGAAGGATAAGGCGGCAATCATTTATAATAATATTAGTGTAGGAGTACCAATCGTAGTTTATGAATAAGAGATTAAAAGAAATATTAAAAGAATACGAAAAAAGAAAACACAAGATCATCAAGGGAGATGAAAGTATGAATATCGTTGTATTGGCAGGCGGAACCAGTACAGAAAGAGAGATCTCCATCGTAACAGGAACCGGTGTCTGCAAGGCACTTCGTAAAAAAGGCCATAATGCCATTCTTGTAGATATTTTCTGCGGACTGGAGCCGGTGGACTGGGATGAGCCCTTTGGAGATAAAGATTATGAGGTAGATTCTGCGGCAGAGTATATGAGAAGCTTCGATGATGATATCGAAGAGATCAAACGCACAAGAAGAAGCTTTTTCGGGCCGAATGTACTGGAATTGTGTCAGGCAGCAGACATTGTATTTATGGGTCTTCACGGTTCCAACGGAGAGGATGGAAAGGTTCAGGCAACCTTCGATCTTCTGGGGATCCGTTACACAGGAACCGGATATTTAAGCAGTGCCCTTGCTATGGATAAGGGTCTCACCAAGAAGATCTTTCTCATGGATCAGGTACCGACACCGAAGGGCGTTTCCATGCTGAAAGAAAACTGTACAAGAAACATCCATGATCTTGGTATGGAATTTCCTGTTGTTGTAAAAACATGTTGCGGTGGTTCCAGCGTAGGTGTTTATATTGTAAACAACCAGAAAGAATATGAGGATGCCATTGATGGTGCTTATTCTTATGAAGATGAGGTAGTTGTTGAAGAGTATATCAGGGGTCGTGAGTTTTCCGTTGCAGTTGTAGACGGAAAGGCTTATCCAATCATCGAGATCGCACCGAAGCAGGGCTTTTATGATTATAAGAACAAATATCAGGCAGGCTCCACAGTAGAAACCTGTCCGGCTGAGATCTCACCGGAACTGACTGAGAAGATGCAGCATTATGCGGAAGCTGGCGCAAAGGCTCTCTGCATTGAGGGCTATGCACGTTTTGACTTCATGATGAAAGAAAACGGTGATATGTACTGCCTGGAGGCAAACACACTTCCGGGAATGACACCCACCAGTCTGATCCCTCAGGAAGCAAAGGTCCTGGGAATCGACTATCCGGACCTCTGTGAAGAACTGATCCGCATTTCTTTTAAGAAATACAGCAAATAAAATATCTGACCGTAACTCCTCCTGTTGACAGGAGGAGTTTCTGGCAAAAGAAAGGATTTTATTCATGAAAAATCTTACATTGGAAAATATCACAAAAGTCTGCAATGGTATTTACCACGGCCCGCAGGAAAAACTTCAGGAGGAAGTGACTGCGATCACAACGGACAGCCGTAAGGTGGAAAAAGGAGGTCTTTTTGTACCGGTAGTAGGAGAGCGTGTGGATGCTCACCGTTTTATCCCGCAGGTAATGGAAGCAGGTGCACTCGCGACCTTATCCGAGAGAACTCTTGAAGGGGCGGATCATCCGTATATCCAGGTAGGCTCCTCCCTTCAGGCAGTAAAAGACATTGCGGAGTTTTATCTGGAGCAGATTGATATTCCGGTTGTGGGAATCACAGGAAGCGTTGGAAAGACCAGCACAAAAGAGGTGATTGCCTCTGTGCTGAAGGAAAAATACCGTATACTGAAAACCCAGGGGAATTTCAACAATGAGCTGGGACTTCCACTGACAGTATTCCGCCTTCGTGATGAAGATGAGATCGCAGTTCTGGAAATGGGAATCAGTGATTTCGGTGAGATGACCCGTCTTGCAAAGATCGCAAAACCGGACACCTGCGTGATCACAAACATCGGAACCTGCCATCTGGAAAACCTTGGGGACAGAGACGGCGTCCTGAAGGCAAAAACAGAGATTTTTCAGTATGTGAAGAGAAATATCGTACTTAACGGTGATGATGATAAGCTTTCCACAGTAAAGGAATACAACGGCATGCAGCCGGTATTTTTCGGAAACGGAGAAAATGCTTCTGTTACCTGTGAAAATGTGGAAAGCCGTGGCCTGAAGGGAATGAGCTGTGACATCTGTCTGAAAGGAAAAATGGCAGAGAACGGAGAGCTCCAGACATTTCATGTAGATATTCCAATGCCGGGACGTCATATGGTATCCAATGCACTGGCAGCAGCAGCTGTGGGCAGACTTTACGGACTGAATGCAGAGCAGATCAAAAATGGCATCGAAAGCCTGGAACCGGTCAGCGGAAGATTCAATATGATCGAGACCGGTAAATTCATGATCGTAGATGACTGCTACAACGCAAATCCCATGTCCATGAAGGCTTCCCTGGATGTTCTTCAGGACGGACTTGGAAGAAAGGTTGCCATTCTTGGCGATATGGGTGAGCTTGGAACGGATGAAGCTGCACTTCATGAAGGTGTAGGCGTTCATGCAGGTCAGTGCAGGATCGATGCATGCATCTGCGTAGGACCACTTGCAGCCCATATCGCGGAAAAGGCATCTCAGACCAATCCAGACCTGACAGTCATCCGGGAAAAAGATCTGGAAAGCCTTCTTAAGAACCTGAACACATATGTGAAACCTGGAGATACCATCCTCGTAAAGGCTTCTCACTTCATGAAATTTGAAAATGTAGTCAAAGCACTGCAGGAAATGTAAAAAGACCAAAAACAGGGGCAGCATTTGACGAACGAAAATTCTTTCCAGTTAAGTTATATAGAAGTATAATATTCCTAAGGCGATGAGCAGTGCGGCTAAAGAACAAAAGCACGCTCAGGCACTGTGCGGCAGTGAAAAAGGGAGGGCTTATGCTGGAGATGATCATGAAGCTGAACATCCCGCTTTACGTCATGACATCCATGGGATGTATCGGCGGTCTGGGGATGCTGGCAACAAACCTTACCTACCGAAGAATGATCCGAAATACGCAACGATTACAGAATCTCAAAGAAAAATGGCTGAACCTGTGGAAGTCAAGGGACAGGCTCTGGCATCGGATGAACCGATTTGTATGGTATCCGTCACTGTTTTGTACATTTCTTCTGGGACTGTCTGTTTTTCTCAACAGCAGACTGGGATACAGGGAAGGATTGTCTATGCTTTATCTTTATATAGGGGCGGCAGTGCCGGTAGTACTGCTTCTTCTTCGTCAGGCATTGGACTTTTCTTATAAGGAAGAGCTTGTGATGGCTTCTCTTGCAGATTATGTGGAACAGGTCCGTACCTGGGTGGAGGAAGTACCGGTCGCAGAAAAGCCGGATCCTGTTCTGCAGGAAGAAATCGTAGATAAGATTACCAGAAGTATCCGTCAGACGGCTGCTACCGGAAGTCACTTCAGCAAGATGCTTTCTCCGGAGGAGGAAGAGATCATGCGGGAAATCATACGGGAGTTTATGAATGCAGAGTAAAAACATATCCCGGTATATTTGAGAAAATACAGAAATGTACACAAAGATATTCCGGAATAAGGGAACCGGATGCAAAAAAAACTCTCCGGCAGATACGATTCTCTGTATCCGCCGGAGAGTTTTTTATGTATGCAGTTGTGTAAGATAAGGAATTTATCAGCTATACCTTATCAACCCATGGAGATCGGGCCGCCACGGAGCTTGCCGGCTGTGGTGATCCTCTTGATCGCAACCATGTAAGCTGCCATACGGAGCGTTACATTTTTCTCCTGGCTGAGAGCATAAACTTCATTAAAGGCAGTAAGCATGATCTTCTGAAATATACCTCCCAGATTGGGAATTTTTAAAAAAAGAGAACGCAGGATAAGCATTCGTGGCTTTCCTGCGTCCTTTTATATGTTACTCAGTCTTCCTCGATCACCTGGATCTCTAGGTAGTCGAATTCAATATGTTCAATGAAATTATCCTGATAAAAGCGGGCCTTATCATGCTTTTTGAAATCCCGCACTGTGGCATCCAGCCAGATAGGATTTCCCAGATCCATCTGATAACAGATTTCCTCAAGTCCGTGAAAGATCTTGTGGGTTCTGGTATCATCGCTGTCATCACAGACAACGGTGTCCTGAAGCATGCGATTGTCTTTCCATATTTTTCCCCATAAACGAAACATAAACAGTACCTCCGTATTGAAACTGCCACAGCCGGCAGAATATGAATATCCGTCCGATATGGTCTTCAGTATAGCGGATTTTGCAGGGAAAGTAAAGCACAGGGCAATAACGCTTGTACGCAAAACAATGCACCAGGTGTGTTCACTTTTATTGACTAATGTGTAAAAATCCTCTATAATAAACGAAATTATGAAAAAAAGAATCATTACAGATTGGAGGAACCGAAATGAAACTTTACGATACCGGTGTTTATCTTCAGAACGGACAGGAAATCATTCCCGAGAACCAGGCTGATCTGCCTGTAGCGAAAGAAGAGGCTGCTAAGAATACCATCGCATATTCTATTCTCAAGGCTCATAATAAATCCGATAACATGGAGAAACTTCAGATCAAATTCGATAAACTGACTTCCCATGATATCACATTTGTGGGAATCATCCAGACTGCAAGAGCTTCAGGACTTGAGAAGTTCCCGGTACCATATGTACTGACCAACTGCCATAACTCCCTCTGTGCAGTAGGCGGAACCATCAATGAAGATGACCACATGTTTGGTCTCACCTGTGCCAAAAAGTACGGCGGAGTTTATGTACCGCCTCATCAGGCAGTTATCCATCAGTTTGCAAGAGAAATGCTTGCAGGCGGCGGAAAGATGATCCTCGGCTCCGACAGTCATACAAGATACGGAGCACTTGGAACCATGGCTATGGGAGAGGGCGGACCGGAGCTTGTAAAACAGCTTCTCTGCCAGACATACGATATTAATATGCCAGGAGTAGTTGCTATTTATCTGAAAGGTGCTCCACGGCCGGGTGTAGGACCGCAGGATGTTGCGCTTGCCATCATCGGCGAGGTTTTTGCTAACGGCTATGTGAAGAATAAGGTTATGGAGTTCGTTGGACCAGGCGTTGCCAGCTTAAGCGCAGATTTCCGTATCGGTGTTGATGTTATGACAACAGAAACCACATGTCTTTCCTCCATCTGGCAGACAGATGCGAAGATCGAGGAATTCTATGCGATTCACGGAAGACCGGAGGATTACAAAGAACTGAAACCGGGCAACGTTGCATACTATGACGGCTGTGTAGAGATCGACCTCAGTGAGATCAAACCAATGATCGCAATGCCGTTCCACCCAAGTAACACCTACACCATCGATGAGCTGAAGGCAAACCTTGACGATATCCTTGCAGATGTGGAAAAGAGAGCACAGGTAAGCCTTGACGGAAAGATTCCGTTCACATTGAGAGACAAGGTAGTTGATGGCAAGCTTTATGTTGAGCAGGGAATCATCGCCGGCTGTGCAGGCGGTGGATTCGAGAATATCTGCGCTGCAGCAGATATCCTCAAGGGCAAAAATATCGGCCATGATGCCTTCACCTTAAGTGTATATCCGGCAAGTACTCCAATCTACATGGAACTGGCTAAGAATGGTGTTCTTGCAGAACTGATCGGAACAGGCGCAGTTGTGAAAACTGCATTCTGCGGACCGTGCTTCGGCGCCGGAGATACACCTGCAAACAATGCATTCAGTATCCGTCATACAACCAGAAACTTCCCGAACCGTGAAGGCTCCAAGATCCAGAACGGTCAGATCTCTTCGGTTGCACTTATGGATGCACGTTCCATTGCAGCTACAGCAGCAAACAAGGGATTCCTTACCTCAGCAGAGGAGTTTGACGGAAGCTATTCCGAGCATAAATACTACTTCGATAAGTCTATCTACGAGAACCGTGTATTTGATAGCAAGGGCGTGGCAGATCCAAGCGTAGAGATCCAGTTTGGACCGAATATCAAAGACTGGCCGGAGATGGCTGCACTTGCAGACAACCTGATCCTGAAGGTTGTTTCCGAGATCCACGATCCGGTTACTACCACTGACGAGCTGATCCCGTCTGGCGAGACATCTTCCTACCGTTCCAATCCGCTTGGACTTGCAGAGTTCACACTGTCCAGAAAGGATCCGGCTTATGTTGGCCGTGCAAAAGAGATCCAGGCAGCACAGAAGGCAATCCAGGCAGGTAACTGCCCGGCAGAGGCTGTTCCGGAACTGAAACCGGTTATTAAAACCATCAACAAGACTTATCCGGATGTAGATAAGACCAACCTTGGCGTAGGAAGTACCATCTTTGCAGTGAAACCGGGCGATGGCTCTGCCAGAGAGCAGGCTGCATCCTGCCAGAAGGTACTTGGCGGCTGGGCAAACATTGCCAATGAGTATGCAACCAAGAGATATCGTTCCAACCTGATCAACTGGGGTATGCTTCCATTCCTGATCCCGTCCGGAGATCTTCCGTTCAAGAACGGTGATTATCTGTTCTTCCCGGGAATCCGCAAGGCGGTTGAGGAAAAAGCAGACGTGATCAAGGGATATACTGTTGAAGGTGACGCTCTGAAGGAGTTCGATGTAACTCTGGGTGAGCTGACAGATGATGAGAGAGAGATCATCCTTAAGGGTTGTCTGATCAATTATAATCGTAAATAGATGCAGGGATTGAACACATATAGAGCGTGAAGGTGACGGAAGTGTGTTCATGAATATGCTGCAGAGCGGAATATAGTAATTTAAGAATTTCCGTGTTGTTTTGCAGACTGGTGACCGTTTTAATCGAGGTTGCCGGTCTGCTTTTTGTTTTTGGGGTGTGGTTTTGGGAAGTTTTTAGGGTTATGGATACTTATTTATGGGATGTGGATGATGCGGACGCGTGAGGTGTCCTGTGGGGAGCAGGGGCTGTCGTTTCGCCTGGTCATACTAAGCGTCTGAGGCAACCTGTGAAAAGGCCGGCCCATAACTCGCCATGTACGCTGATGCGTACCTGGCTCAGACAGATGGGCCTTATTCTGCGGCCTGTATCCGCAGAATACCTTTCCACAGGTCACCTCAGTCGCCAAGTATGACCAAAGGCTCACTCCGAAGCCCCTGCTCCCCACAGGACACCTTACGCTGACATTCCCAGAGACAAACCCCAGCCCCGGTAAAAATATCAAGAAAAGCTTAACAAATGATGACCGTCTCAACACTCTTCGTTATTTAATTTTTCTTCCTCTTCGTTCTTTCGAATAAAGTTTATCTCAATCCCCTGCAAATATTGCAAAGTACAAACATTGCAATGTTTGCAGGGCCAATACAGTCACACAGAAACTTTTCTAACTAACTTTCCATGTTCGAAAGTCAGGCCGGGAAGGACGGGAGGGGCGGGTGACTCTGCAGGAGTCGTAGTACTTCTTAGGCCGCGGGGAGGCTGCGTTGCTGGAAAAATCCCAGCTGTTTGAGCGTTAGCGAGTTCTGGGATTTTTTCAGCGGTTTTAGCAGAATTCCCGCAGCCTTAGAAGCACTAGATCTCCGAAGCCTCACCCGCCCCTCCCGTCCTTCCCGGCCGTCCGTTCGCAACATACCCTCCCGTTCTTCACAACTTCACAACAGCATAAATTAACAGAAAATAATAAAAAATACAAACAAATTATAAAATATAAACACATAATAAAACAAATAAATAAAAATAATAGCATAAAAACACAAAAATGTATTGACAAATACTCGCAACGATGTTATTATAAGACCATCAAAAACAACAAGAGAAAAACAAAAAAGAAAATCATTCAATTCATAGCATAGATGCACATGAAGGATGAAGAAAGGAAAAGGTGATTCCAGTGGGAACATAAACAAACACCATCATCAATATGAGAGTGACAGGAACCGGATTTCCTGCAAGAAAGACCTGATACAGATCACATATGATATACCTTAAGAAAACAGAAGTTTCTTTTATGAAATATAAATAAGATCCTCTTAAATCTTACTTATATATTTTAAGAAATCAGAAACAAAAGGAAATCAGTATTTCAGGTAATATAGAATCGGTAACTCATATTGAACAACTGTCACACACCTGATACAAAGATTTCAGGAAATATGTAAAGAAATATTTCCCGAAAGAGTAAAACCCTCAACTCACCGGTTCGTTGGAAAGAAGAGATTCCAAGAACAAACGTGAAGATGAGAACGATACTTTGAAATGCATATCAGAACCATTAGGATATGGATTGAAGCTTTGCATCAGAAGAATATCTGAGAGGATATTAAAAATAGAAGAATCGGGCAGGAACTTTTTTCCAGGATACTTTAAAGAACTGCAGAGGAGAAAATCCCAATAGGTCGATTTGAATCAGCAGATCGCAAAGTACAGAGATGACAAATGGTTTTGAATTTAAGAAGTTAAGTCCAGAATTGTTTAGTGAACAGGAAAAAGTATAACCACCGAAATTCTTCAGATAAACAGGAAATCAAACATCGTAAAAAATGATTTCTGATCTATAAAACTTTCTAAATAATCGAAAAGATATACTTACATATATCAGTCGTTTATGAGCAGGAAATAAAAAAGAAGAGAGAATCTGAAAAAGAAAAATTTCAAAATTGAATAAAGAGAATCGAAATTATTTTATAAAGTATATAAAATCAAAGATTTCGATTGATAAGTATAATAAGTATAACAAGAAAACTTTATTCGAAAGAACGAAGAGGAAGAAAAATTGAATAACGAAGAGTGTTGAGACGGTCATCATTTTTGGAAACTGTAAAAGTAAAAAAAGTGATGACCGTCTCGTTGTGTATATAAGATTGCATATATTAAGTATATAACCGTTCCGAAAAGCCCTGGATAAAATAATATGATCCGAGCAGAGAGCAAAATTTTCGATCAGAGATTTTCCGAACAGTTATATTTATCAGTTGCCATCAAAAACATCATCAGTTATACTTCTGTGAGAAAGGAAGTAAGATGAGAAAATATGTGGAATTATCAGATTGAAGAAAATATTTTATATGAAGACAAAGAGATCCTTGTGTGCAGAAAAACAGCAGGAATGCCGGTGCAGGCAGCAAAAATAGGAACAATGGATATGGAAAGTGCTCTGAAAAATTATCTGGCACAAAAAACACCGGGAAAGATCCCATATCTGGGAGTAGTACATCGCCTTGATCAGCCGGTAGAAGGCATTCTTGTATTTGCGAAAACATCCGAAGCAGCAGGAAATTTGAGTAAACAGATGATGGCAGGAGGCACCGGAAAATATTACCTGGCAGTAACAGAGGGAAAAGCAAAGAGCTCAGAAGGGACTCTTACAGACTATCTGAAAAAAAATGGAAAAGCCAACATGTCTCAGGTGGTGTCTGCCAATACACCGGGAGCAAAAAAAGCGATCCTTCACTATAAAGTTCTGGATCAGCAGGAGATAAACGGAAAATCCCGGACACTTCTTAAGATCAGGCTGGAAACAGGTCGGCATCATCAGATCCGTGTGCAGCTCTCTCATGAGGGACTGCCCCTTCTTGGAGACCGGAAATATAATCCTTCGGGAGAAAAAGGTACATCACTGGGACTTTGTTCCAGTTGTCTGGAATTCAAACACCCCAGAACAGGAAAAATGATGAAGTTTGAAACAGAGCCACAGGGAAGCGCGTTTCTGGATTTTGTGAAAAAAGTGTAAAAACTCTGGACGGAAATACGAAAAAGTGTATAATGTAAAAAGCAAGTAACCAAATGTAAGATTTTTGTAAAGTATAAGTTACTGTGGACGGACAAGGCAGACGATAAAGAACAGTAACCAGCGAGGAAGAGGAGATTACAATGAAAAGAGCTGCAGTAGCGTCAGCAGCCTTGTTGGCTGTGGCAACCCTGCTGACAGGCTGTCAGAAAGAAGAAGTAGAAAAGCTTGTTGCACCGATTGTAGCAGATGTCCAGGAAACCCCTGAAGCAACCGAAGTGGAAGAAGAAAAAAGCCCGCTGATCCCTGAGATCGATGACACTCTTTCTATTGAAGAAGGTGCCAGAATAGCTGTTGTCAGCAAAAGCAAAAAAGGCGAGTTCTGGAATAAAGTAAAAGAAGGAATGGAAGCTGCTGTCAAGGACGTAAATGAGGCGTATGGTTTCAAAAAAGACAAGCAGATCACGATGACCTTTGAGGGTCCGGATGATGAAGAGGACGTAGAAAGTCAGATCAATACTCTTGATGCAGTGATCGCTGAGAATCCATCTGTAGTGTGTCTTTCTGCCGGAGATATGGATTCCTGTCAGGCACAGCTGGAAGCAGCGAAAGAGAACGGAATTCCGGTGGTCGCATTTGATTCCAATGTCAGTGATACAAAGCTGGTCAGAGCTTTCCGTGGAACAGACAATACACAGATCGGCAAATATGCAGCATATAAGCTTGGCAGCGCCATTGGAAAAATGGGAAATGTGGCTGTTTTTTCCGCACAGGAGAAAACACAGAGCGCGCAGGAGCGTGTAAAAGGATTTCTGGATAATATTGCAAATTATACGGATATTAAAGTGGTGGAAACCGTATATTCTGACCAGGTTGATGATATGAAGGAAGCCATGAAGGAAGTTCTGGATAAATATCCGGCATTGGATGGTGTTTTCTGCACCAATGCCGAGGTTTCTGAAATGTTTCTGGAGGTAAATAAGGACACAGGAGAAAATAAAGTTGCTATGGTAGGCGTAGATGCAACCAGCAAACAGCAGGAAGCGATCCAGAAAGGGGAAGAACTGGGAGTGCTTTCACAGAATCCTTATGCGATGGGATATCAGACCATGTGGGCGGCTATTCAGTCTACTGCACCGAAGAAGGAAACAAAGATTGATAAGAAGGTTTTACTTGATCCGGTATGGATCGATGCTGAGAATATCAAAAGCGAAGACATTGCAAATTACCTGTACAATTAACAAATAGAACAGATAGCCACTGTAGGTCGGGTGAATAGGTTAGTCCGCATTCACCGTCTGTTCATAATTGAAAGCCATCAGCCCGATGAAGATGTAAAAAACATTTTCATCGGGCTGATGGCTTTTTTGAATAAAAATAAAAAATATGAATAGAATAAACAAATAAAAAGTGTGCGAAAAAATGGTAAAAATATAACATATATGACGACTTTTTGACACAATACAAATAAATTTATCGTTAAATTGCATAATAAACATTGTTTTGAAAAAGCGATTGTGGTACAATTTGGATATGCAGAGAGGCGGTGATCAGATGATCCAGGAAACGATCAAGGCAGTGAAAGAGGCGGAGGCAAAAGCACAGCAGAAGATAAAGGATGCATCCGTCCGTGCACAGAGTATCATCAGCGAAGCTGAGAAAGAGGCAGAGAATATTATCAGAAAGGCGGAAACAGCCGCCGGCGAACAGGCGGCATCTGATATGAAAGCAGCCGAAGAACGTGCACACAGTACAGAGAACACTGTCGTTGGACAGGCGGAGGAAGAGCTTGCAGCTTTGAAAAAGAAAGCGGAGTCGAAGCACGAGCAGGCGATCCAGACAGTAATGGACAGTTTGTTCTGAGAGGGGGAGTGCGAAAATGGCAGTATTGCAGATGCAGCGAATCAGTATCTGCGCAATGAAAAAGAACCGTAAGGCCATATTGGAAGAACTGCAGTCACTTGGAGTATTGGAGATCGATGCAGCGGAATTGGATCCGGAGCTTAAGACGATGGATACTATGAATGCCCGGCTGATCTTTGAGAAGAACGCATCCCTTTGTGATCAGGCAATCGAAATACTGGATGAATTTTCGAAGGAAAAGCAATCCATGCTGGCATCCCTGGCAGGGAAACCGCTGATCGGAAGGAAGCAGGAGGAAGAAGCTATCCGGGATCAGGAAGAGATCCTGAGAACAGCCAGAGAAATCCAGGGATACCGGAAGAAGCTTACAGAGAACAATGCGGCAGCAGTTAAGATCGAGCAGCAGGAAGCAGCTCTTGCTCCATGGCTGAAGCTGGATATTCCGATGAACTTCGGCGGTACAGCGAAAGCAGCGGTACTTGTGGGAAGTATTGATGGAAATATAACTCTGGATCAGGTATACAGTCAGCTGGCAGCGGATGCACCACAGCTTGAAGCCTTTGACATTCGGGAAATCTCAAATGACGCCGGTAAGCTGAGCCTGGTGGTTGTCTGCCTGAAAGCACAGGCACAGGAACTGGAAGAAGCGCTTCGGATGCAGGGATTTGCAAGACCGGCACAGCTGGTATCAGAGGTTCCGGCACAGGAGCTGGAGAACCTTAAGAATGAAGTGGTACGCATTCAGGAAGAGTCCGAACAGATCCGGGAACAGATACGTGCTCTTCACGACAGGAAGAGCTCTCTTCAGCTTTTGTCCGATTATTTCCGGATCCGTGCACAGAAATATGAGGTATTAGGACAGCTCCGCCAGTCGGAGAGCACTTTTTTTGTGACAGGATATCTTCCGAAGAAACAGGTTTCTGCAATGGAGAAACGGCTTACGGAGAAGTACGATATTGTTTTTGAAGCAGAAGATGCTGAGGGAGAAAATGTTCCGGTTGCCCTTCAGAACGGCAAATTCGGAGCAGCAGGAGAGGGAGTTCTGGCAGCATTTGGTCTTCCCGGAAAGGGAGAGATCGATCCTTCCATGATCATGACAGCCTGCTATGTATTTCTTTTCGGACTGATGCTGTCAGACGCAGCATATGGACTGATCGTCTTTGCAGTCTGTCTGGGAGTACTTCTGAAGTTCCCCAGGATGGAGAGCGGAATGCAGAAATCCATCCGGCTTTTTATGTACTGTGGATTGTCCACTTTGTTCTGGGGCGTGATGTTTGGCGGATATTTCGGAGATTTTATCGATGTATTCTCGAAAGTATATCTGCACAGGCCGGTCACGGTGAAGCCGGTATGGTTTGCACCGTTAAATGAGCCAATGAGACTTCTGGTGTTCTCCATGCTGTTTGGCCTGATCCATATGTTTCTGGGAATGGGTCTTAAGGGTTACATGCTGTTACGTGACAGAAAATATCTCGATTTTTTCTATGACGTAGTACTCTGGTTCCTGCTTCTTATGGGACTGATCCTGATCTTTATCCCAAGCAGCATGTTCCGTTCTATTTCTCAGATGGATCTGAATCTTTCACCGGCAGTGATACAGGTCGGAAAATGGATGGCGATCATCGGTGCTGTGGGAATTCTCTTTATGTCAGGAAGAGATAAGAAGAATCCGTTCCTGAGGCTGGCGCTTGGAGCTTACGATCTTTACAATATCACGGGATGGGTCAGTGATATCCTTTCCTATTCCAGACTTCTGGCCCTGGGACTTGCCACCGGAGTTATCGCATCAGTTATGAACCAGATGGGAAGTATGCTGGGAGACAGTATTCTGGGATGGATCGTATTTATCCTTGTATTTGTGATTGGTCATATCTTTAACCTTCTGATCAATCTTCTGGGTGCATACGTGCACACCTGCCGATTACAGTACGTAGAGTTTTTCGGTAAATTCTTTGAGGGCGGAGGAAAAGAGTTCCACCCATTCCGCGAAAATACAAAATATGTAGATATTAAGGAGGATTAATATTATGAGTGGTATCGTTTGGGCATTATTGGGAGCAGCAATTTCCGTAGCTCTTGCAGGTATAGGTTCCGCCATCGGTGTTGGTACAGCCGGCCGTGCAGCAGCAGGTGTTGTAACTGAAGACCCGGACAAATTTGCCAAGGTTCTGCTTCTTCAGCTTCTTCCCGGTACGCAGGGTATTTACGGACTGCTGGTAGCATTCCTTGCACTTTCCAAGGTTGGTATCCTGGGTGGCGGTGTTGCTGATATTTCCCTGGAAACCGGTCTTATGATCTTTGTGGCTTGTCTTCCGATCGCTATCGCAGGTCTTCTTTCTGCGATCCATCAGGGAAAAACTTCCGTAGCTTCCATCGGTATCGTAGCCAAGAAGCCGGAGCAGTTCGGTAAAGCCATGCTTTTCCCTGCAATGGTTGAGACATATGCGATTCTGGCTCTTCTGATCTCCATTCTTGCAGTCAGCGGAATTCAGGTTTGATTCATCAGGAGGGCAGAGCATGACAGGATTAGAGAAGATGGTAAGCCAGATTCTTGAAGAGGCCGATGCTTCTGCAGCCGTTACGATCAGTGATGCGGAGAAAAAAGCCGCAGAGATCCTCAGGGAAGCCGGAGAAAAGGCAGATAAGATCCGGCAGCAGAGAGAAGAACAGTCCAGGGCAAAGGTGAAAAGCTATGAAGAGCGGACAGCTTCCGCTGCAGATATGAAGAAGCGTACCGCAGTTCTTGCAGCCAAGCAGGAGCTGATCGGAAATGTGATCGCAGATGCCTGTGACCGTGTGAAGAATCTGGATGAAGAAAAATATTTTGGGATCCTTAAGAATATGGCTGAGAAATATCTTCTTCCAAGAGAAGGAGAGATCTGTTTTTCAAAAAAGGATCTGGAACGTATGCCGGCAGGTTTCCGTGAGGAAATAAAGAGCCTGGCACAGAAAAAGGGTGGTGTGCTGGAAATTTCCGGTGAAACCCGAAACATAGACGGAGGTTTTATCCTGATATACGGCGGCATTGAGGAAAACTGTTCCATTGATGCCATGTTCGCAGAGAAGCGGGATGAGCTTCTGGATCAGGTAAGAAAGATTTTGTTTGCGTAAAACACCATCGCAAAAAGGAGGGCGTGAATGATGTTTGGTGAAGATTATGCCTATGCGGTGGCGCGGATACGTGTTCTGGAGACCGGACTTCTGAATCAGGCAGCGATCGAGCAGCTTCTGGCATGTCAGGATGAGCAGCAGTGCCTTCAGATCCTTACAGAGAAGGGCTGGGGAAATGGTGATCCTGCAGCCGGTGCGGATGCCATTCTTTCTCGGGAGAGAGAAAAGATCTGGGAGATCATGGATTCGCTGGTAGCGGACCGATCTGTGTTTTCTGTTCTTTCCTATCAGGATCTTTTCCATAACCTGAAAGCGGCTGTGAAGGCAAGCATCCTGCAAGGGGCAGCGCCGAATATTTTTTTCAGCGACTGTTCCATTGACGGAGAGGATATGGTGAAATTCCTGAAGGATAAGGAATATGATCGTTTTCCTGAGGATATGCGGGAAGCGGCAAGAGAAGCCTATGAGACCTTTTTGCACACAAGAGACGGACAGCTTGCGGATATTATCGTAGACCGGGCAGCACTGGATGCCATAAAAAAAGCCGGAGAACGGTCAAAAGAAGAGATCGTCCGGCAGTATGCGGAATCCACGGTAGCGGTAGCAGATATCCGGATCGCAGTCCGTGCCTGCAAAACAGGAAAAAGTTCGGACTTTATGAAAAAAGCCATGGCAGAATGTGACACACTGGATAAGGAGAGACTGATCCACGCGGCAGTAAGCGGAATGGATCAGATCATGGGTTATCTGGCAGAAACGAAATATGGGGACGGAGCTCTGGCACTGGCGGAATCAGCTTCCGCTTTTGAGAGATGGTGTGATAACCAGATCATGGAGACCATCCGCCCTCAGCTGTACAATTCATTTTCACTGGGACCGCTGGTAGCCTATGTGCTTGCCCGTGAAAATGAGATCAAGACGGTGCGGATCATTCTCACCGGAAAGCGCAGCGGCCTTCCGGAAGAGTTTATCCGGGAAAGGGCAAGGGAAATGTATGTATAAGATCGCAGTTTTAGGTGATTATAACAGCATTTACGGGTTTGCGGCTCTTGGCCTTGATACTTTTCCGGTGGAGGATCCTGCAGAAGGTAAAGAGAAGCTTAACCGTCTGGCGGCCGGTGAATATGCGGTTATTTATATTACGGAACAGCTGGCGGCCCAGCTTTCCGCAGAGATCAGTAAATACAGTGAGGAGCTGATGCCTGCGATCATTCAGATTCCCGGAATTTCCGGAAATACAGGTGCAGGTATCGAAAATGTAAAGAAATCCGTGGAGACGGCAGTTGGCTCCGATATTCTTTTCAGTAATGAGTGACAAGAAAGCAGGTGATTGGTTCAGATGAGCAGAGGAACCATTAAGAAGGTGGCAGGACCGCTGGTAATTGCCAAGGGTATGCGGGATGCAAATATGTATGACGTGGTTCGTGTAAGCAGCCAGCGTCTGATCGGTGAGATTATTGAGATGCATGAAGATGAGGCTTCCATACAGGTATATGAGGAGACTTCAGGACTTCGCCCGGGAGAACCGGTAGAGTCCATGGAGGTGCCCCTTTCCGTGGAGCTTGGTCCTGGCCTTATTACAAGCATTTACGATGGAATCCAGCGTCCGCTGGATGACATCATGAAGGTAGCAGGCAGCAACAACCTGAAACGAGGCGTTGAGGTTCCTGCCTTGAAGCGGGACAAAAAATGGAATTTCATTCCGGTTGCGAAGGTGGGAGATCAGCTGGAGGGCGGCGATGTTCTTGGAACCGTTCAGGAGACTATCGTTGTTACACAGAAGATCATGGTACCACCCAATATGAAGGGTACTCTGAAAGAGATCAGATCCGGTGAGTTCACCGTGGACGAGACCGTTGCAGTTCTTTCCACAGCAGATGGAGATAAAGAACTGACACTGATGCAGCACTGGCCGGTACGACGTGGCCGTCCATATAAGAAAAAACTTCCGCCGGCCAAACCTCTGGTAACCGGTCAGCGTGTTATTGACACCATGTTCCCTATTGCCAAGGGTGGTGTGGCAGCAGTTCCTGGCCCGTTCGGAAGCGGCAAGACCGTTATCCAGCATCAGCTTGCAAAATGGGCAGAGGCAGATATCGTAGTTTATATCGGCTGCGGTGAGCGTGGAAATGAGATGACAGACGTTCTGAACGAGTTCCCGGAGCTGAAGGATCCAAAAACAGGACAGTCTCTGATGGAGCGTACGGTTCTGATCGCCAATACCTCAGATATGCCGGTTGCAGCTCGTGAGGCGTCGATCTATACAGGTATTACAATTGCGGAGTATTTCCGTGATATGGGATATTCCGTAGCATTGATGGCAGATTCTACTTCCAGATGGGCTGAGGCTCTCCGTGAGATGTCCGGACGGCTGGAGGAGATGCCAGGCGAGGAAGGTTATCCTGCATATCTTGGTTCCCGTCTTGCACAGTTCTATGAGCGTGCCGGACATGTGATCTGCAGTGGAAAAGACGGAAGAGAGGGTGCCCTGACAGCGATCGGCGCTGTATCTCCTCCAGGTGGTGATATCTCCGAGCCGGTTTCCCAGGCTACACTTCGAATCGTAAAGGTATTCTGGGGACTGGACGCAAACCTTGCATACAAACGTCATTTCCCGGCGATCAACTGGCTGACCAGCTATTCTCTGTATCTGGACAGCGTTGGCGGATGGTTTGACGAAAATGTAGCGAATGACTGGATGAAGCTCCGTCAGAGAATGATGACCCTTCTTCAGGAAGAGGCAGAGCTGGAAGAAATCGTAAAGATGGTAGGTATGGATGCGCTTTCTCCGGGTGACCGACTGAAAATGGAAGCAGCCCGTTCCATCCGAGAGGATTTCCTCCACCAGAACTCTTTCCACGAGATCGATACCTACACATCTCTGGAAAAACAGCACAATATGATGCGTCTGGTACTTGCATTTTATGATGCGGGACTGGATGCGCTGAAACAGGGTGCGGATATCAATGATATCGTAAAGCTTCCGGTACGTGAGCAGATCGGCCGTTATAAATATACAAAAGAAGATCAGCTGGCAGCAGAGTATGAGAAGGTAACCCGCCAGCTTGCAGCAGAGACTGCAGAACTTCTGGAAAAGGAGGGCCTGTAAAATGCCAAAAGAATATAGGACCATACAGGAAGTTGCCGGCCCTTTGATGCTGGTACGGGGCGTTGAAGATGTGGCATTTGACGAGCTTGGTGAGATCGAGCTTGCCGATGGCGAAACAAGAAGATGCCGTGTTCTGGAGATCGACGGAAGCAATGCACTGGTGCAGCTGTTTGAGAGCTCCACGGGTATCAACCTTTCCAACAGCAAGGTACGTTTCCTGGGACGGAGCATGGAGCTTGGTGTATCCGGCGATATGCTGGGCCGTGTTTTTGACGGACTGGGACGTCCCATTGATGACGGCCCGGAGATCCTTCCGGAAGAGAGAAGAGATATCAATGGACTTCCCATGAATCCGGCGGCCAGAAGCTATCCGGAGGAGTTTATCCAGACGGGTGTATCTGCGATTGACGGACTGAACACCCTGGTACGTGGACAGAAGCTTCCGATCTTCTCCGCATCCGGTCTTCCCCATGCACAGCTTGCAGCACAGATCGCAAGACAGGCGAAGGTACGCGGAAAAGATGAGCAGTTTGCCGTTGTATTTGCAGCCATGGGTATCACTTTCGAGGAGTCAAACTTCTTTGTAGAGAGCTTTAAGGAAACCGGAGCTATAGATCGTACTGTTCTGTTTGTGAACCTGGCAAATGACCCGGCTGTTGAGCGTATCGCTACTCCGCGAATGGCACTGACAGCGGCTGAATATCTTGCCTTCGAAAAAGACATGCACGTTCTTGTAATCCTTACGGATATCACAAACTATGCGGATGCGCTCCGTGAGGTTTCCGCGGCTCGTAAGGAGGTTCCGGGACGTCGTGGATATCCCGGATATATGTACACAGATCTTGCTTCTCTTTATGAGCGTGCAGGCCGTCAGAAAGGAAAATCAGGAAGTATCACCATGGTTCCGATCCTGACTATGCCCGAGGATGATAAGACCCATCCGATCCCGGACCTTACCGGTTACATCACAGAGGGACAGATCATCCTGAGCCGTGAGCTTTACCGTAAGGGAATCACACCGCCCATCGATGTTCTTCCGTCTCTGTCACGACTGAAGGATAAGGGTATCGGTGAAGGCAAGACAAGAGCAGACCATGCAAACACCATGAACCAGCTGTTTGCCGCATATGCCCGTGGTAAAGAGGCCAAAGAGCTGATGACCATTCTTGGTGAGGCAGCTCTTTCCGATATTGACCTGATTTATGCAAAATTTGCAGATGCTTTCGAGAAGGAATATGTTTCCCAGGGCTATCAGGCTAACCGTGATATTGAGGAAACACTGGCCATCGGCTGGAAGCTGCTTTCCATTCTTCCGAGAAGCGAGCTGAAACGTATCGATGACAAATTCCTTGATCAGTATTACGGAAAAGTATAAAGGGGGGATGATTTGTGGCATCAACACAGGTGAATCCTACCCGTATGGAGCTTACGAAGCAGAAAAAGAAGCTGGTGACTGCAGTACGTGGCCATAAGCTTCTGAAGGATAAGCGGGACGAGCTGATGAGACAGTTCCTGGATCTGGTACGGGAGAATATGGAGCTGCGAAAAAAAGTAGAAGCCGGTATCCGAAGCGCCAACACCAATTTTGTCATTGCAAAAGCAGGAATGTCGGAGGAGACGCTGAATACGGCACTGATGGCTCCCAAGCAGGAAGTTTATCTGGAAACCGGAAAAAAGAATGTCATGAGTGTGGATATTCCTGTTTTTGAATACAAAACAAGAACACCGGATGCTAACGATATCTATTCCTATGGCTTTGCTTTTACATCCAGTGATCTGGACGGAGCGGTAAAATCCCTGGCAGACATCCTGCCGGATATGCTTCGTCTGGCAGAAGTGGAAAAGGCCTGTCAGCTTATGGCTTCCGAGATCGAAAAAACAAGGCGTCGTGTAAATGCCCTGGAGCATGTCATCATACCGGAAGCACAGGCAAACATCAAATACATCACCATGAAGCTGGATGAGAACGAGAGAAGTACCCAGATCCGACTGATGAAGGTGAAAGATATGATGCTGGAGGAGGCACATCATTATAAGGAGCGGGAGGCAGAGCGCGGAGCGTAAAGCGCAGCCATCCTGAAAGAAAAAGAAAAGTTTATATAGAAAGTTTTAAGTAACGGAAAGGAGATGTCCCTGTACTGTGTGAAATTTCGGCAGTGCAGGGGCGTTTTATTTATAAAATATTTAGCTTTTGTTATCAGAAAATCAAGAAAAATACAGTATAATAGATAATAAGTAAATCAGACAGCTGCAGATGCAGAAATATAAAAGAAAGCTGCTCTGTCTGCTGAAAAATAAAGAAATGAAAAATAAAGAAAGAGGAGAAAGCTGATCTGACCAGGTAAACTGCCGGGCAGCTGCATGGCTATGAACAGCTGGCAAAGCAGATTGCGGTAGCGTCTGATCAGTAAGAGGTATATGAATATTTTACAGTCAATACAACAGCTGGACGGAGAAATCCTTCTCCTGATCCAGCGATATTTAAGAATGGATATGCTGACACCATTTATGAAATCTGTTACATTTCTGGGAAACGGAGGATGGTTCTGGATCCTCTGTGCAGTTGTTCTTCTTGCTGTTCCAAAGACAAGAAAAACAGGCTATGCGGCAGCCTTGTCCCTGATCTTCGGGGCAATCGTTACCAACCTGCTTCTCAAAAATATAGTGGCAAGACCAAGGCCTTTTGCGGAAATCGAAGCTCTCATCCCTATGATCACCAAACCGAAGGATTTCTCTTTTCCGTCAGGTCACACCACAGCATCCTTTGCCGTTGCTCTGGTAATGCTCCGGATGCTTCCGAAGAAATTCGGAATCCCGGCAGTAGTCCTGGCAGCACTGGTGGCATTTTCCAGACTGTATCTGGGTGTCCATTATCCGACAGATGTTCTGACCGGATTCGTGATCGCGCTGGTGGGAAGCACGTTGTCAGTATGGATCGTGCGAACGAAACCGGAAGACAAACAGGTACACTAGCATTGTCCATAGGAAATATGAAGCACTTTACCTGGACAAAGTATTGACACGCTGAAGCAAGACGGGGTAAAATTGTAGACAGTACAACAGATTCTGACTATGGTAGAAATAATGATATGAAACCCTGTAAAATCGGATAAAAGGAGAGAGCACAAAATGATATCAGAAAAAATGAAACCCTACGTAAAAAATAATTCCGCCATCCGTATGATGTTTGAGGAAGGAAACCGCCTCCGTGCGAAATACGGCGCAGACAAGGTTTTTGATTTCAGTCTCGGAAATCCAAGTGTACCGGCACCGGACAGCGTCCGCGAAGCAATTATCGAGCTTGTAAACACTACGGATCCGACTATTCTTCACGGCTATATGAGCAATGCAGGTTTTGAGGATGTACGCCAGACCATCGCAGAATCCCTCAACAGACGTTTCGATACAAAATTTTCCGCAAAGAATCTGATCATGACCGTCGGCGCTGCAAGCGGACTGAATGTGATCCTGAAAACAATCCTGAATCCTGGAGAAGAGGTGATCGTTTTTGCACCCTATTTTCTGGAATACGGTGCATATGTCCGCAATTATGATGGTGTCCTTGTGGAAATCTCTCCAGATACCACAACTTTCCAGCCAAATCTCGCTGAGTTTGAGCAGAAGATCACACCGAAGACAAGAGCGGTTATCGTAAACACCCCACACAATCCTACCGGAGTTGTATATTCAGAAGAAACGATCAAGAAGCTTTCCGCAATCCTGGAAGCAAAACAGAAAGAGTTCGGAACTGTGATCTACCTGATCTCCGATGAGCCATACCGTGAGCTGGCTTATGATGGCGTGGAGGTCCCATACCTGACGAAATATTATAACAATACTGTTGTAGGCTATTCCTACAGCAAATCTCTTTCCCTTCCGGGTGAACGTATCGGATATCTGGTGATCCCTGATGAGGCAGACGGAAGCGAAGAGCTGATCTCTGCAGCAACCATTGCAAACCGTACACTTGGCTGTGTAAATGCACCGTCCCTGATCCAGAAGGTAGTTGCAAAATGTGTAGACGCCAAGACGGATCTTGCAGCTTATGATAAAAATCGGCAGGCACTTTATAATGGCCTGAAAGAATGCGGATTTGAGTGCATCAAACCACAGGGTGCCTTCTATCTCTTTGTAAAATCTCCGGTTGAAGACGAAAAAGCCTTCTGTGAAGCCGGTAAGAAATATAACATCCTTATGGTACCGGGAAGCTCCTTCGCATGCCCCGGTTATGTGAGACTTGCATATTGTGTATCCTATGAGACAATTGTGAATTCTCTTCCTGAATTTAAAAAACTTGCAGCAGAGTATGGCTTGAAATAAACGATCATTACCAAGCAGTTGAATAAAAGATCCCCGGTACAGTCTGTTCATGCAGCCCTGTATCGGGGATCTTTTGTAAGAGGGAATAAGCAAATGAAACGTAGCCGGGAGTGAATAGACTCCCGACTGTGTTTCATTAAAAGGATGTTCCACATTTATTTGGCTTTTTTCTTTTCTTTATTTGGCATTTCTCCGTAGTAAGCTTTCAGATAGATATCTTTCAGCTCGGATACAAGCGGATATCTCGGGTTGGCACCGGTACACTGGTCATTGAAGGCCTGCTCGGACATCTCATCCAGAGTTTCCAGGAAATGTTTCTCATCTACGCCGTAATCACGGATCGTCGGCAGGATCTCGATAGTTCTCATAAGCTCATCCAGTTTAGCAAGAAGCTTTTCGAATACTTCTGCATCGTTCTTGCCTGTAAGACCTACAGAACGTCCGATCTCAGCGTAGCGTGCAAGTGTCTTCGGATACTGATACTGTGGGAAAGTACCCATCTTAGTCGGAACCTCAGCACTGTTGTAACGCATAACATCCAGAAGAACAACTGCGTTTGCGATACCGTGTGGCAGGTGGTGGAAAGCACCGAGCTTGTGAGCGAGAGAGTGGTTAACGCCGAGGAATGCATTGGCGAATGCAAGACCTGCCATGCAGGAAGCGTTAGCCATATGATCTCTGGCCTCTACGTCATTGCCATCTTTATATGCACGCGGCAGATACTCAAATACAAGCTTGATCGCTTTCAGTGCAAGACCATCGGTGTAATCGGAAGCCATCATGGAAACATAAGCCTCAATGGCATGTGTCATAACATCGATACCGGAAGCACGGGTAAGTCCCTTCGGTGCGCTCATCATGTTATTGGTATCTACGATCGCCATATCCGGGAGAAGCTCGTAATCAGCCAGTGGCCATTTAACGCCGGTATCCTGATCTGTGATGATGGCGAAAGGAGTAACCTCGGAGCCTGTACCGGAAGAGGTTGGGATCGCTACGAAGTAAGCTTTTTTACCCATCTTCGGGAATGTATAAACTCTCTTACGGATATCCAGGAAGTCCATGGACATATCGGAGAAGTCAGCGTCCGGATTCTCATAAAGCATCCACATAACCTTGCCGGCATCCATTGCGGAACCGCCGCCAAGAGCGATGATGCAGTCTGGCTCAAAGGCTGTCATAGCCTTGGCACCGGCTTTGGCGGAAGCGAGAGACGGGTCAGGAGCTACATCAGAGAAGCATGTATGAACGATGCCCATCTGATCCAGTTTATCTTCAATCGGTTTGGTGTAGCCATTCTTGTAGAGGAAGGAGTCTGTTACGATGAAGCAGCGTTTCTTGCCCATAACAGTACCGAGCTCATCAAGAGCAACCGGCATACAGCCCTTCTTAAAGTAAACCTTTTCCGGTGTTCTCATCCAGAGCATATTCTCTCTCCTTTCAGCAACAGTCTTGGTATTGAGAAGGTGTTTGACACCAACGTTCTCGGATACGGAGTTACCGCCCCAGGAACCGCAGCCAAGAGTAAGGGATGGAGCAAGCTTGAAGTTATAAAGGTCACCGATACCACCCTGGGAAGAAGGTGTATTGATAAGGATACGGCAGGTTTTCATAGCTGCTTCGAATTTATCCATCTTCTCTGTTTCATTTACGTTGATGTAGAGGGAAGAGGTATGACCATAGCCGCCGTCTGCAACGAGCTGCGCAGCCTTTGCAACAGCATCGTCAAAATTCTTGGCCTTGTACATGGCAAGTACAGGGGAAAGCTTCTCGTGTGCGAATTCTTCGCTGATATCAACGGACTCAACCTCACCGATCAGGATCTTGGTCTCAGCCGGTACAGTAACGCCTGCCATTTCAGCGATAGTAGCAGCCTTCTGTCCTACGATCTTGGCATTCAGTGCACCGTTGATAAGGATGGTCTTTCTGACCTTCTCGATCTCGTCTTTTTTAAGAAAGTAGCATCCTCTGTAAAGGAACTCTTCCTTCACTTCTTTATAAATGCTCTCCAGAACAGTTACGGACTGCTCGGAAGCACAGATCATACCATTGTCAAAGGTCTTGGAGTGGATGATGGAGTTAACTGCAAGACGGATATCTGCGCTGTCATCAATAATGGCAGGTGTATTTCCGGGTCCTACACCAACAGCCGGTTTACCGGAGGAGTAAGCTGCTTTGACCATTCCGGGACCACCGGTGGCAAGGATGATATCTGCGTTCTGCATTACCATGTTGGTAAGGTCAAGGCTTGGGATATCGATCCATCCGATGATTCCTTCCGGCGCACCTGCGGCAACAGCTGCTTCCAGAACAACTTTTGCAGCTTCAATAGTGGATTTCTTAGCACGCGGATGCGGGCTGATGATGATCGCATTACGGGTTTTCAGGGAAATAAGAGATTTATAGATTGCTGTGGAGGTCGGGTTGGTTGTAGGGATAACTGCAGCGATCAGTCCTACAGGTTCCAGGATCTTCTTGAGTCCGTATGCCTTGTCTTCTTCTACAACACCACATGTCTGAGTGTTCTTATATGCATTGTAAACATACTCTGCTGCGTAATGGTTCTTGATAACCTTGTCTTCCATGATACCCATGCCTGTTTCCTCAACAGCCATTTTGGCAAGTGGGATACGCATCTTGTCAGCAGCAGTAGCAGCTGCCTTAAAGATCTTGTCGACCTGCTCCTGTGTGTAGGTAGCAAAGATCTTCTGTGCCTCTTTCATTGCAGCCATTTTCGCGGTCAGGGCTTCTGGAGTGTCGATGATGGTAGGGATAGTTTCTTTCTTTGCCATGTGGAATCCTCCTGTTTTCATATGATAATGGTCTGTGGTCCTGCGGGCTTATCCTTTTTTCGCCGGCAGATGCTGCAGAGTTTTTGTAAGTCCCCGCGTTGCGTTTCGTTGTTGATTCAATCTGATTGAATTTTCAGCTTTGATACTGATATAGTATCAAAATTCTGAAAAAAACGCAAATTCTGAATTTTGTCGCTATGTGCAAAATGACGAACAAAAAATTAGGGGAAAATACTGTAAATTTTACTTTGCGGAACGCTGAATTATTGGAAAAATCTTAAAAAAAATTTTTGAAATTCAGCACTGTGCACAAAGAACATGTTAAAAAATTGTCAGCACTGACAAAAAACATGCACACATATGAAGGGCGGGCAAAAGATAAAACGCAACATGTGGTTAAAACATTAACGTTAAACTTTTGTCAAATGATCATGCGCACATTATAATTTAACTGATTTCAGACGTCAATAGAGAATTCGATGAATAATTCACAAAAATACGGAGTAATTTTGATAAAAAATTCACAAAAATATTGTAGCAAAGTAAAGCGTGATAACATAAGAAATCAAAAAACTTGAAATTATTTAAAATTTCAGAATAATTAGACGGAAATTATCGTGATTTTTTTCAGAAATGCAGAAAAAAAACTGCCATACAGGAAATGCTTCCCATATGGCAGTTTATATAAATATAGGTCAGGCGGATAAAAGCATCCGCATTCACTATGCGGCTTTGCGCCGAATTACTGTAAAAGGTTTCTGCTCAACAGTAAATGATAGCCAGGTTCGATCAGCTCTTGCGGAATGCGGCACGTTTTCTGTCTCTGGAGTCCAGAATACGTTTACGGATACGAAGGCTTGTCGGTGTTACCTCAAGAAGCTCATCCTGGTCGATGAATTCAATGGCCTGCTCAAGACTTAAGATCTTTGGCGGAACAAGCTTCAGTGCATCGTCAGCGGAAGAGGAACGAGTATTGGTAAGGTGCTTGGTCTTGCAGACATTCAGTTCAATATCCTCGGCCTTTCCGTTCTGTCCGATGACCATACCGCTGTACACCTTCTCGCCAGGTCCGACAAAGAGAGTACCACGCTCCTGAGCAGAGAAAAGACCGTAGGTAACAGTCTCGCCTGCCTCGAAAGCGATGAGGGAACCCTGTTTACGGTACGGGAAGTCTCCCTTGTATGGTGCATATCCGTCAAACATGGTATTCAGGATACCGGTACCCTTGGTGGAGGTAAGGAATTCGTTACGGAATCCGATCAGTCCACGGGAGGGGATGGAGAACTCGAGACGTACAGTTCCGTCGCTTGCTGTGCTCATACCCTGAAGCTCACCTTTACGCTCGCTGAGTTTCTGGATGATAGTACCGGAAAATTCTTCCGGAACGTCAACGTATGCGATTTCGATCGGCTCCAGTTTACGTCCACGCTCGTCTGTGTGATAGAGAACCTCCGGTTTGCTGACTGCAAACTCGTATCCCTCACGGCGCATGTTCTCAATAAGAACGGAGAGGTGAAGCTCACCACGGCCGGAAACCTTGAAGCACTCGGTTGTATCGGTGTCTTCTACACGAAGGCTGACGTCTGTGTTCAGCTCACGGTAGAGACGGTCACGAAGGTGACGGGAAGTGATGTATTTACCTTCCTGTCCTGCAAGAGGACTGTCGTTTACAAGGAAGTTCATGGAGATTGTTGGCTCGGAAATCTTCTGGAACGGAATGGACTCTGGGTTGTCTCCTGCACAGAGGGTATCTCCAATGTGGATATCCGCGATACCGGAGATTGCAACAATAGCTCCGATGGTAGCGCTTTTAACTTCAACTTTGTTCAGTCCGTCAAATTCGTAGAGTTTGCTGATCTTTACGCGCTCGTGTTTGTCAGGGTCATGATGGTTCAGAAGCATCAGCTCCTGGTTCACGGAAATGGTTCCGCGCTCAACCTTACCGACACCGATACGGCCTACATACTCATTGTAGTCGATGGTGCTGATAAGAACCTGCGTATCTCCGTCCGGATCTCCCTCCGGAGCAGGAATCGCATCAAGGATGGTCTCAAAAAGCGGAGCCATATTCTCAGGTTTGTCCTCAAGGTTACGAACTGCATAGCCGGCTTTTGCGGAGGCATACAGGAACGGGCAGTCCAGCTGTTCGTCAGATGCGTCCAGATCCATGAGAAGCTCCAGAACCTCGTCGACAACCTCCTCCGGACGTGCTTCCGGACGGTCGATCTTATTGATGCAGACAATAACATGCAGGTTCAGTTCGAGAGCTTTACGAAGTACAAATTTAGTCTGAGGCATGGCACCCTCGAAGGCGTCCACAAGAAGAATAACGCCGTCTACCATCTTCAGCACACGCTCTACCTCGCCGCCGAAGTCCGCATGACCTGGAGTATCGATGATATTGATTTTTACATCCTTATAATGAACTGCGGTGTTTTTGGAGAGAATCGTAATGCCGCGCTCACGCTCAATATCGTTGGAATCCATGACACGTTCCTGGACTTCCTGGTTCTCACGGAAAACACCGCTCTGTTTCAAAAGCTCGTCAACAAGTGTTGTTTTACCGTGATCGACATGGGCGATAATGGCCACGTTACGAACATCTTCACGCTTGGTCTTCATATAATCCAAATCCTTTCTTTCCATATATAAGTAATCTTTTTTGTTAAAAATGATGTCCAAATTTATAGTCTATCACATTTTTGTGAGATTACAAGACATAAAAAAATATTTTTGGTTTTTCATTTTTCAGGCATATTATACCGCAAATACACATAGATTGATATAGACGAAATACACGAAGAGGAAGGAGAGCTACTTATTATGGCAGATAAAATTATTGAAAACAATCAGGTATCCGTTATGGGACGGATCGCTACGGGGTTTACTTTCAGCCATCAGGTCTTTGGAGAAGGATTTTACATGATGGATATCCTGGTAAAACGTCTCAGCGATTCGGAGGACAGGATCCCGGTGATGGTGTCTGAGCGGCTGATCGATATCACACAGGATTATGTGGGAGAATATATCGAGATCCACGGACAGTTCCGATCCTATAACCGTCATGAAGAAAAGAGAAACCGGCTTGTGCTTTCAGTCTTTGCCCGGGAAGTGAAGTTTGTGGGGGAGGAAGAAGAAACTGTGCCGGTCAATCAGATCTTTCTGGACGGATATATCTGTAAACCGCCTGTATACAGAAAAACACCGTTGGGAAGAGAGATCGCAGATCTTCTGATGGCAGTCAATCGACCTTACGGAAAATCCGATTACATACCATGTATATGCTGGGGAAGAAATGCCAGATATGCTTCTGCTTTTGAAGTAGGCGGGCATGTACTGATCTGGGGCAGGATCCAGAGCAGGGAGTACATGAAACGGATTAGTGAAAACGAAACAGAAAAAAGGATTGCCTATGAAGTTTCGGTGAGTAAATTGGAATATGTTGAGTAACATTGAATATATTTTGGAATAGTGGTGAGAACATTAAGGTAACACTTGCATTTCCAGCCAATCTGCGGTAATATTAAAAAAATCAGAAAAATGGGGAATTACCGGTTTCACTAACAGTAAGAGGAAAAATCATGGAAAGAGAAATAACAGAGGTTTATTGCGGGAACGGGAAAGGAAAGACAACTCTGGCTGTAGGCCGGGGGCTGCGCTTTGCTACACAGGGAAAAAGTGTGATCATCATACAGTTCCTCAAGGGCAGGGAACGCAGAGAACTGGATTTCCTTGAGGAACTGGATAATTTTGATTTCAAGATTTTCCGTTTCGAAAAAATGGACACCTGCTATAATGACCTGAGTGAGCAGGAAAAGGCAGAAGAGAGAACCAATATTCTCAATGGCCTTAATTTCGCACGGAAGGTAATTGCTACCAGAGAGTGTGATTTTCTGCTGCTGGATGAGATCCTCGGGCTTATGGATAAAGGAATCGCTCCAGTTGAGACGATCATCGATATGCTTAAGCAGAAGGATGAAAGTATGCATATAATTATGACCGGACGCTGGCTTCCGGATGCTTTGAAGCCCTATGTGGACAGTATTACCACGATAACAACAGAGCTGACTGACCAGGAACGGGAATAAGCAATATTTCACAGAAGAAAGAAGGAGGAAGACAAATGGCAATTTTTAAAGGAACAGGCGTTGCAATCGTAACACCTATGCATGAAGACGGTAAGGTGAATTTTGAGAAACTTGAGGAGATCCTTGAGGATCAGATCGCGAACAGCACAGACGCCATCGTTATCTGTGGAACAACAGGAGAATCTTCTACTCTGACACACGGAGAGCATCTTCAGACAATTAAGTTCACAATTGATAAAGTTAACAAACGTGTGCCTGTTATCGCAGGAACAGGTTCCAATTGTACAGAGACAGCGATCATGATGTCCAAGGAAGCAGCTTCCTATGGCGCAGACGCTCTTCTTATTGTAACACCTTACTATAACAAGGCTACACAGAAGGGTCTTATCGCTCATTACACAGCAATTGCCAATGCAGTTCCGGAAACTCCGCTCATCATGTACAACGTACCGAGCCGTACAGGCTGCAACATCCAGCCGGCTACAGCAGCTTACCTTGCAAAGAATGTAAAGAACATTGTCGGAATCAAGGAAGCAACAGGAGATCTTTCCCAGATCGCCAAGATGATGTCTCTGGCAGACGGACAGCTTGAGCTTTACTCCGGAAATGATGATCAGGTACTTCCGATTCTTTCTCTTGGCGGACTTGGAGTTATTTCCGTACTTTCCAACGTTGCACCGAAGTTTACACATGACATGGTCATGAAATATTTCGACGGCGACACCAAGGGAGCAACAGAGGATCAGCTGAAAGCTCTTCCGCTGATCAATGCGCTGTTCAGCGAAGTAAACCCGATTCCTGTTAAGACAGCTATGAACCTTATGGGAATGAACGTAGGGCCGCTTCGTATGCCGCTCTGCGAGATGGAAGAGGACACAAAGGCAGCTCTTGCAAAAGAGATCGAGAAATTCGGCCTTAAGCTTGCTAAATGATCTGACTGTAAGCGAAAGGTAAAGGAGAATATACTATGGTAAAAATCATCATGCACGGCTGCAACGGACATATGGGCCAGGTCATCAGCGGCATTGTGGAGAAAGATCCGGATGCTGAGATCGTAGCAGGTATTGATATTGCAGATCAGGGAAAAAACAGCTATCCGGTATTTACCGATATTGACGCATGTCAGGTAGAGGCAGATGCGATCATTGATTTTTCTTCCGCAAAGGCAACAGACAAGCTTCTTGAGTACAGCGCGGCACGCCAGATCCCGGTTGTTCTATGCAGTACCGGTTTAAGCCAGGAGCAGCTTGCAAAAGTGGAAGAAACATCCCGAAAGGTAGCAGTGCTGAAATCCGCAAACATGTCTCTTGGTATCAACACACTTCTGAAGCTGGTTCAGGACGCAGCTAAGGTTCTTGCAGCTGCAGGCTTTGATATGGAGATCGTAGAGAAGCATCACCGCCTGAAATTAGACGCACCAAGTGGTACTGCACTTGCGCTGGCAGACAGCATTAATGAAGCTATGGATAATCAGTATCATTATGTATATGACCGCAGCCAGAAACGTGAAAAACGCGAT
Organism: Ruminococcus sp. AF17-12; assembly: GCF_003479245.1. Lineage (NCBI taxonomy): Bacteria > Bacillati > Bacillota > Clostridia > Eubacteriales > Oscillospiraceae > Ruminococcus > Ruminococcus sp. AF17-12. The sequence continues at coordinate 90,879 of NZ_QUGY01000012.1, read as the reverse complement.
GATAAGGAGATCGGTATCTCCGCAGTTCGCGGTGGAACTATCGTAGGTGAGCATGAGATAATTTTTGCAGGTCAGGACGAAGTGATCGAGTTCAAGCATACTGCATATTCCAAGGCTATTTTTGGAAAAGGTGCTGTAGAAGCAGCCAAATTCCTTGCCGGCAAACCGGCAGGACGTTATGATATGAGTGACGTGATCGGCTGATTCTGACAGATTGAGCCGCAACAGAATAAAATACAGGTAATACAGACGGGGTTCGTGTAAGATCGGACCCCGTCTTTTTTTGATGAAATTGCGGTTTTTGAAATTTTTCCCAGAATAGGATAGCGGAAAAAGTGCCATATTAGGAATACAGAATTTTTTAGAAAAAGGAGAAGATCATATGAAAAAATGGAAGGCGATTCTTTTTGGTACTTTGCTTACCCTGTCTCTGTGTACATTTACAGCCTGCGGCACAGAGGTAAACAATGCGGATGAAACAGTGGATGAAAAAGATAAAAACACGAAGGATAAGGAAAAAGATACAAACGAAAATACTGCCGCAGAAGATGAAACTATGGAAGAAAAAGCAGACAATGACGGTGTGAAGGACAATGGAGAGAGCATTAAGGATTCCGGCACGGATAACAATGAGATGTCCGATGGAAATATTACCGTGACGCCTGCAGGAAATGGAAATAACGGGACAGCAGCACCCGGAGCTGCGGATGCTGACAGAAACGAAAATGACGGAACTGTATCCGGTGAGCTGGGTGACAGTGTAAAGGACCTTGGCGACGGCGTAGGTAATGCAGTGGATGATATCGGAAACGCAGTGGGAAATGCGGTAGAAGGAAGATAACAGATATTTTACCACAGCATTGCATAAAACTGTTTCAGATGCTATTATCAGTGCATGGAAAGAAAATGGAGGACAGGATTATGAAATTCAGACCATGCATTGATATACATAACGGAAAGGTAAAACAGATCGTAGGAGGAAGCCTGAAGGATCAGGGGGATCAGGCGGCAGAAAATTTTGTGTCAGAGCAGGATGCGGCATTCTATGCAGAGCTTTATAAGAAGGCAGGATTAAAGGGCGGTCATGTGATCCTTCTGAACGGAAAGGATTCCCCGAACTATGAAGCAACGAAAGCCCAGGCACTTCAGGCTCTGGGAAAATATCCCGGAGGGCTTCAGATCGGAGGCGGCATCTGCCCGGAGAATGCGGCAGAATATCTGGAGGCTGGCGCCAGCCACGTGATCGTAACCTCCTATGTGTTTAAAAACGGAGTGATCTCCTGGGAAAATCTGGAGAAGATCCGTGATGCTGCAGGGAAAGAACATCTTGTACTTGACCTGAGCTGCCGCAAAAAAGATGGCAAATATTATATTGTCACAGACCGATGGCAGAAATTTACAGAAGAGATCGTGACACCGGAGCTGATGGAAAGGCTTGGAAGCTTCTGCGACGAATTTCTGGTCCATGCAGTGGATGTGGAAGGAAAGGCCCGAGGTGTGGAAACAGAGCTTGCAAAGCTTCTGGGACAGTATACAGCCCATCCGGTGACCTATGCAGGCGGTGTGGGTTCTATGGCAGATATTGAAGAGCTTCGAAAAGCAGGTCAGGGCAGACTGGATGTGACTGTTGGCAGTGCTTTGGATATTTTTGGCGGAAGTATACCCTTTGAAGCTCTGGCTAAAATGAAATAGTATATACAAATAGTGAAGCAGATGCTTTTGTCCCATCAATCTTCTGGCACTGGTGTGCAGATATACATTTGTAATGAATTAATTAGATGAAATACTCTAATAGTTGCGCATTCACGACAAAAAAAACATTTTGAAGGAATATATCGAATAAATTTGGAAAAAATTTATGAAATTTTTGAAAAGTGATGTTAAAATTCAATTTAATATGTTATAATAGCAACATAAAACAGCAAAGGGGATGGAAGTCATGAAATTTATTATTAGTGGAAAGAATATAGCAGTAACCGAAGGACTTAAAACAGCTGTTGAGGACAAGCTTGGTAAACTTGAAAGGTATTTCACTCCTGAAACTGAGATTTCAGTAACCTTAAGCGTTGAGAAGGATCGCCAGAAGATCGAGGTAACGATCCCTGTGAAAGGTAACATTATCCGTTCCGAGCAGGTAAGCAATGATATGTATGTATCCATCGATCTGGTTGAAGAGGTAATTGAGCGTCAGCTTCGTAAATACAAGAACAAGATCGTTGACAAGCAGCAGGAATCCACAAACTTCCAGAAGGCATACCTTGATAAGGATTATGAAGAGGATGAGGAAGTTAAGATCATCCGTACCAAGAAATTCGGGATCAAACCAATGTATCCGGAAGATGCATGCGTACAGATGGAGCTTCTCGGACATAATTTCTTTGTATTCTTTAATGCTGAGACAGAGCAGGTTAACGTAGTTTATAAACGTAAAGGAAATACTTACGGACTGATCGAACCAGAGTTCTGATAGGGGATTTTATTATCACAACTGAATATTGAATGGAAGGCTCCGGGAATCTGTGTGAGAAATCGGCAGGTTTCCGGAGCCTTTTATGTCACAGCAAAATCAGGCTTCTTTTCTGTTGCAAGCAATAGGGGAGAATTATATAATGAAGACATATGCGAAAGGAGAATGGAAAAAGAAGCTTCCTGTGGTGATCTTAAGTGTAGCTCTTGGTATGACCATGATACCGGCTACCTGTATGGCAGCGGAATTTAACAGTGGTGACACCATAAAAGAACAGACTGTGGAGGACCTGGAACTGAGTTCCGGAGAAAACAATACAAAGGATTCCCAAAAGTCAGAAATACAATGGACAGGATTTAAATGGGACAGCTATTCCCAGGCAGAGATAACGCTTACGTCAGCCGTTAACGGCGTCTGCTATTATAAATGGGCAGAGCGGGGGGAAGACGGAAATCCCCAGGTGCCTCAGATCGAGACCGGAAATACCGTGAATGATGAGGTTTTGATCAGTGAGGATGAAGAGTTCGGGATCACACTTGCAGACCTGGATACAGACCAGGCAGTTGATCTGTATATCCAGATTGAGGATGAGAATGGGAAATTAAGTGATCTGAAGCGGATGGAGCTGGATCAGGACAGCCGCCCGGCGAAAAAAACAGATTCTGAGAAAAAACATAAAGCATCCAAACCAAAGGCAGAGGACAGTACGGTAGAGGGGCTGGATTCTCCTCTGGAATTCTACCCGGATACATTTTATGATTTTAAGGTTATCGGTGCCGGTACCGATAATGAGGATCCGGAAAACGGAGACATTAAGTGGGTGCCTGTTTACTGGAGCACATCTGCGAATCCGAATTCCAACCGGATCCGAAGCACCTGGAAGATCGGTTCCAAGGAAGGAATCGACCAGGAGGGAACTTTTAATCTGTATGTTTTCTTCCGCAAATATACCTGCAAGGATTCCAAATGGCAGTCTACGGATAAGATACAGTCTGTACAGTACAAGTTTCAGTCAGCCCCACTTTCTGAAAAATAATACTGTGTGGAGTGCGAATATCTCCTTGACATAACAAATATGTAACTCACGGAGAAAAGGAGGAAGGTAAATGAAGAAAAAAGTTCTGGCACTTTTTTTAAGTGCCGCGCTTTGTGTGACGGTGCTTCCGGCAACCGGTATGGCTGCAGAGTTTGGCAGCGGTGATGCAGAAATCACAGAAAATACTGCGGACAGCCAGGAGCTGTTTTCCGCAGAGGAAACTACAGAGCCTGTGGGAGATACTGAGCAGCCTACAGAAGACAGTGAGGATATTTCTGAGGAAATGGTGGATAACTCTTCCGATGCAACCATGGAAGATGTGGAAAACGCGGAGAACAGCGAGGATGCTTTCGGCGGAGCTGAGGAAGGAGTTTCAGAAGAAATCTCCAGTGAGGATGATCCGGAAGTATTATTGACAGAACTGATACCTGAAGAAGCAGGAGACAGTATGGAAGAAGAAAACGCAGAAGCTATGTCAGCGTCAGCTCCGGAGCTGACAGTGCCACCGACAGCGGGTCCGGAACCGACAGTGCCACCGACAGCGGATCCTGAACTGACAGTGACACCAACACCGGTGCCAAAAATAAACGTAAAATGGACCGGAGAAAAATGGGTAAGCCGCAGTTCTGTAAATGTGACACTTAAAGTTGATGCAAACGGAGCCTGCTACTACAAAGCTGTAGCGAGAAAAAAGGACGGAACATCTGTTGTTCCGAAGCTTGATATGGGTAGCTCTCGTGTGGTGGTTACCGCAAACAGAAGCTTTGTGATATATCTTAAGAATCTGGATATAGAGAAAGAATTTGATCTGTATCTTAAGGTACTGGGCACGGATGGCAGAACTAGCGGACTGAAAAAGTTAAGACTGAATTCCAGAGGGATTCGTCCAGCTTACAATGTGACATCGACACCTGAACCTACACTTACATCTGCACCTCCGGATTACGGTGTAACGCCGACACCGACCTATACACCTTCTATACCGGATGTCAGAGAAAGTGTCGTCAGAGGGCTGGATTCTCCGTTGAAATTTACTCCGAATAAATATTATAATTTTACCGTGACCGGTGCGGGAACTACGAATACAAATCCCGGGCCCGGAGATGTGAAGTGGGTGCCGGTTTACTGGAGTACTTCACCAAATCCAACCGATAACAGGAAGAATACTACATGGCGGATCGGATCTGCCAAAGGAATAAACAAAGCCGCAACTTATAACATGTATATCTTTTTCCAGAAGTATGTTTATCAGAAAGCTGAATGGAAAAAGACTGATGAAGTACAGTCAGCCGTATACCAGTTCCGTTCCGCGTCCCTTACAACGGTAAAGCTTACCACGCCCGGGTTATCCGGCACTTCCAACAGTCCTGCCGGCATCGTCTTCAAATGGAAAAGAGCTGCAAATGCTTCCGGCTACAAGATCTATCGAAGGGCCGGAAACAGCAGCAAGTGGGTCAATATCGCTACCGTAAGCGGAAGCAATACGCTGGTCTATACAGACGGATCAGTAAAAGCAGGAACCATGTATACCTATACAGTCCGCGCATACAAGGGCTCTGCTTTAAGTGCTTATAACAAAAACGGCAGCCGGATCGTCCGTCTGACAGCTCCGGTGCAGTACAAACCGTCCAGCAAGGCTTCCGGGAAGCTGACTGTCCGCTGGAAAAAAGCAGCTGGCGCTTCCGGCTATCAGATCCAGTATGCGGCCTCAAGGTCCATGAGAGGGGCCAGAACAGTGTCCACCAGTGCACTGACCCGAACACTTTCCGGTTTGAAAAAGGGAAGCACTTATTATGTTCGTATCCGTGCATACAAAAAAGTGAGCGGAAAGACATATTACGGTGCCTGGAGCAGTGTGAAAAATGCAAAAGTAAGGAAATAAGATCTGTAATATCCCGCGGGATCCTCGAAAACAGGATCCTATGCGGGATATTTTCTGTTGTTCCTGACATGATTTGTTAAATAATTGTTCATTGTTTTTATAACAGGAAAGTGGTAGAATATATACCATATGTGATCCAGTATAACGGATATCAACAGAGAACTGGAATGATCCAAAATTGGACAGATCAGAGACAGCAGTCTTATTCGAATAAAATGATTGGAGCAGAAACATGAATGTTTTTTCAAAAGTATTTGGAACCCGCAGCCAGCGTGAGGTAAAACGTATCATGCCGCTGGTTGAAAAAACCGAGAGCTATCAGTCTCAGATGCAGCAGCTTACGGATGAGCAGTTACGAGACAAGACAAGAGAATATAAGAAACGTCTTGCAGAAGGTGCAACACTGGATGATCTTCTTCCGGAGGCATTTGCCACCGTACGTGAGGCAGCCAAGCGTGTACTTGGAATGGAGCATTACCGTGTACAGATCATCGGTGGTATCATCCTTCACCAGGGCCGTATCGCCGAGATGAAAACAGGTGAAGGTAAAACTCTTGTTTCCACACTTCCTGCATATCTGAATGCCCTTGAGGGAAAAGGTGTCCACATCGTAACCGTCAACGACTACCTGGCAAAACGAGATGCTGAGTGGATGGGTAAGGTTCACGAGTTCCTTGGCCTGACTGTAGGCGTGGTACTTAACGACATGAAGCCGGAAGAGCGTCGTGCGGCATACGGATGTGACATCACATACGTAACAAACAACGAACTTGGATTTGATTATCTTCGTGACAATATGGTCATCTATAAAGAACAGCTTGTTCAGAGAGATCTTCACTACTGTATCATCGATGAGATCGACTCTGTCCTGATCGATGAGGCACGTACACCTCTGATCATTTCCGGACAGAGCGGCAAGTCCACCAAGCTTTATGAGGTGTGCGATATCCTTGCACAGCAGCTGGAGCGTGGTGAGGCCAGCCATGAGATGACCAAGATGGCAGCCATCATGGGTGAGGAGGTTATCGAGACCGGTGACTTCGTTGTAAATGAGAAAGATAAGATCGTCAACCTTACCGAGCAGGGTATCAAGAAGGTTGAGAAATTCTTTAATATCGAGAACCTGGCAGATCCGGAAAACCTGGAGATCCAGCACAACATCATCCTTGCACTTCGTGCACATAATCTGATGCACAAGGATCAGGATTATGTTGTAAAAGATGACGAGATCCTGATCGTTGATGAGTTTACCGGACGTATCATGCCGGGCCGTCGTTACTCCGATGGTCTTCATCAGGCGATCGAGGCGAAAGAGCATGTGAAGGTTAAGAGAGAGAGCAAGACTCTCGCAACCATTACCTTCCAGAACTTTTTCAACAAATATGACAAAAAAGGCGGTATGACAGGTACAGCCCTTACCGAAGAAAAAGAGTTCCGTGATATCTACGGCATGGACGTTGTAGAGATCCCGACCAACCGTGTAGTACAGCGTAAAGACCTTGACGATGCTGTTTACATGACAAAGAAAGAGAAATTCAACGCCGTTGTAGAGGCAGTTAAGGAAGCTCACGCAAAACATCAGCCGGTATTGGTTGGTACGATCACCATCGAGACTTCCGAGCTTCTCAGCAGAATGCTGAAGAGAGAGGGAATCCCCCACAATGTATTGAATGCCAAGTTCCATGAGCTTGAGGCTGAGATCGTAGCTCAGGCAGGACAGGCAGATGCCGTTACCATCGCGACCAACATGGCAGGCCGTGGTACCGATATCAAGCTTGACGATGTGGCAAGAGAGGCCGGCGGTCTGAAGATCATCGGTACCGAGCGTCATGAGTCAAGACGTATCGATAACCAGCTCCGTGGACGTTCCGGACGACAGGGAGATCCGGGTGAATCCCGTTTCTACATTTCCCTTGAGGATGACCTGATGCGTCTGTTTGGTTCCGAGAGACTGATGAAGGTGTTCACATCCCTTGGTGTTGAGGAGAATGAGCAGATCGAGCACAAGATGCTTTCCAATGCCATCGAGAAAGCCCAGGAGAAGATCGAGTTCAACAACTTCGGTATCCGTAAAAACCTTCTCGACTATGACCAGGTTAACAATGAGCAGAGAGAGATCATCTATGAGGAGCGCCGCCAGGTACTTGACGGTGAGAATATGCGTGATGCCATCTACAAGATGATCACAGATATCGTAGACAGCATGACAGACATGTGCTTCTCCGATGACATGGATTCTTCTGAGTGGGATCTTAATGAGTTCAACACTGCGATCACTCCGATCATCCCGATCCACCCGCTGACCGCAGAGAAGGTAAAAGGCCATAAGAAAGATGAGATCAAGCATATTGTGAAGGAAGAGGCTGTGAAGCTTTATGAAGCGAAGGAGGCTGAGTTCCCGGAACCGGAACAGCTTCGTGAGCTTGAGCGAGTTGTCCTTCTGAAATGCATCGACAGCAAATGGATGGATCACATCGATGATATGGAAATGCTCCGTCAGGGTATCGGTCTGATGGCATACGGCCAGAGAGATCCGGTTGTTGAGTACAAGATGAACGCATTCGAGATGTTTAACAGCATGATCAGCTCCATTCAGGAAGACACTGTACGTATGCTGTATCATGTTCATGTGGAGCAGAAGATCGAGCGTGAGCAGGTTGCTAAGGTAACCGGCACAAACAAAGATGACAGCGCAGGCCCGAAGAAACCGGTTCAGCGAAAAGAAGATAAAGTATACCCGAATGATCCGTGCCCATGCGGAAGCGGCAAGAAATACAAACAGTGCTGCGGACGTAAGGCTGCCAAGATCTGAGAAGGAAGATAAAAATAGTCTCACCCGGATGATGCGGTGGGGCTATTTTTTCTGGAATTTCTGTTACACAGGAACAGAGTACAGCGAATATTAAATAACCGTCATATAGACTTGTCTGATTTTTCATATGCTGCGTTGTCGTCAATCGCCGTAGCCACCGATACGCTTCATTCCCTCGCCCTGCATATGAGAAAGTCATCCTGCGCCAATATGGCAGATACTTAATTTTCGCTGTAAGAGAAGGGATATGATAATATGGCAATTATAAAAACTGCAATTCTCCAGACACATGTATATACTGATAAATTTCGCAATATCACCCAGGCAGCAGAACTTCTTGCCAGCCCGGAGCTTCAGGGGATCGATCTGGCAGTCCTGCCCGAAATGTTCTGCTGCCCCTACGAAAATAAATACTTTCCGGAATATGCCGAAATTGAGGGCGGAGATACCTGGGAAAAATGCTCCAGGCTGGCGGCAGAACACGGAATTTATCTCGTAGCCGGAAGTATGCCGGAGAGAGATGAAGCCGGCAATATTTATAACACTTCCTATGTTTTTGACAGAAATGGTCATCAGATCGGTAAGCACCGGAAGATGCATCTTTTTGACATTGATGTAAAAGGCGGTCAGTATTTTAAAGAATCCGATACCCTGACACCGGGAGACCAGGTGACGGTTTTTGATACAGAATTTGGTAAGATGGGCCTTTGCATCTGCTACGACTTCCGTTTTCCGGAGCTTGCCAGGCTGATGGTGGACGAAGGCGCCCAGGTAATCATCGTGCCGGCTGCTTTTAACATGACAACAGGGCCCCTTCACTGGGAGCTGATGTTCCGCCAGAGAGCCGTGGATAACCAGGTATACACCATCGGAGCTGCACCAGCCAGAGACCTGAACGCCGGGTATCATTCCTGGGGTCACTCCATTGCCGCAGACCCCTGGGGAAAAGTCCTCATGGAAATGGAAGAAAAGCCGGACGTGGAGATAGTGGAACTGGATCTGGACGAGGTAAAAAAAGTCCGGGAGCAGCTGCCGCTTCTGAAGCACAGGAGAGAGGATATTTACGCCCTGACCACGTTTTCGTTGTAATTTCCATGCCCATATGGTATTGTATAAGACAGGCAGGAAATCCTGTATCAATATATAGAAAGAAGGTGAAGCTGTGGTTGAGTTAGATCAGTTCAAGAGTATTCTTGCAACATACACAGAGCCATTAGTGGAAGTGAGGGATTCACTTTGACCTCGCTAACAAAGAGCAGAAGGTCGAAGAATTAGAGCGCGAGATGGAAGCGCCTGATTTCTGGGATAATGCGGAAGCATCCCAGATGAAGATGAAACAGTTAAAGAGTCTCAAGGACGATATTGAGACATACCATAATCTGGAAACACAGATGGAAGATATGGAAACCATGATCGAGATGGGATATGAGGAGAATGATCCTGAGATCGTCCCTGAGATCCAGGAAATGCTGGACGAGTTCCAGGCAAGCTTTGACAGCATCCGTGTGAAGACACTCCTTTCCGGAGAGTACGACGGAGAGAACGCCATCATCAAGCTGAACGCAGGAGCCGGCGGAACAGAGGCTTGCGACTGGTGCGGAATGCTTTATCGTATGTACAGCAGATGGGCGGAGAAGAAGGGCTTTGCGCTGGAGGTCCTGGATTACCTTGACGGTGATGAGGCCGGTGTGAAATCCGTAACCTTCCAGGTGAACGGAGAGAACGCCTACGGTTATCTGAAATCCGAGAAGGGTGTTCACCGTCTTGTACGTATTTCTCCGTTTAATGCAGCAGGAAAGAGACAGACTTCATTTGTATCCTGTGATGTTATGCCGGATATCAAGAAGGATCTGGACGTAGAGATCAATGACGACGATATCCGTATCGATACCTACCGAAGCAGTGGTGCCGGTGGACAGCATATCAACAAGACATCCTCTGCGATCCGTATCACCCATTTCCCAACAGGAATCGTGGTACAGTGCCAGAATGAACGTTCTCAGCACATGAATAAGGACAAGGCTATGCAGATGCTGAAGGCCAAGCTGTATCTGCTGAAACAGCAGGAAGCCGAGGAGAAGCTTTCCGGCATTCGAGGCGAAGTGACAGATATCGGCTGGGGAAACCAGATCCGTTCCTATGTCCTGCAGCCATACACCATGGTAAAAGACCATAGAACCAATGAAGAAACCGGTAATGTTGACGCAGTTCTGGACGGTGGTATTGACATTTTTATCAATGCATACCTGAAATGGATCGCGCTGGCGAAAAAGAAAGAATAACATTACTGTCACGGAACCCCATAAAGACAGAGAAAAGGACTCCGCAGGCAAAAAAGCGCTTGTGGAGTTTCTTTTATTATGATAATATATCTCTTGTACAAAAACAGTTGTCTTTATGAAACGGACAGGAGGCTGCTGGCCGCAATGCGAACAGCAGTTAGAGAGGTTGCTATGCAGAAACAGGTTGAAAAGAAAAAATACTATGTAGTAAGAGAACGGGCAGTGCCGGAGGTACTTCTCAAGGTGGTTGAGGCCAAGAGACTGCTGGAATCCAAACGGGTGGCTACTGTTCAGGAAGCTGCTGAAAGGACCGGGATCAGCCGCAGTTCTTTTTACAAATATAAGGACGATATTTTTCCTTTCCACGAGGAGACCAAGGGAAAGACCATCACCTTTATCATTCAGATGGACGATGAGCCGGGGCTTTTATCAATGGTGCTGCAGACGATTGCCCGTTTTCACGGTAATATCCTGACCATACATCAGAGTATTCCCATTAACGGAGTCGCAACGCTGACGCTGAGCGTTGACATCCTTCCGGGAGAAGGTGACGCAGAGGCTATGGTGGAGAATATTGAGCAGAGAGACGGTATACACTATTTGAAAATTTTAGGCAGGGAGTAAGCATATGATAAACATAGCAGTATTAGGCTACGGTACAGTAGGAAGCGGAGTTGTTGAAGTCATCAACACCAATCATGAGAGCATTAACAAGAGAGCTGGAGATGAGATTAACATCAAGTACGTTCTTGATTTAAGAGATTTTCCGGGAGATCCGGTTGAGAAAGTTCTGGTTCATGATTATGAAGTGATCGTAAACGATCCGGAGGTAGATATTGTTGTTGAGGTTATGGGCGGGATCGAGCCGGCTTATACCTTTGTAAAAAGAGCGCTTCAGGCAGGAAAGAGCGTAAGCACATCCAATAAGGCTCTGGTAGCCAAGCATGGTTCTGAGCTCATGGAGATCGCAAAAGAAAAAAATATCAACTTCCTTTTTGAGGCAAGCTGCGGCGGTGGTATCCCGATCATCCGCGCATTGAATTCCTCGCTGACAGCAGATGAGATCGATGAGATCACAGGAATCCTTAACGGAACCACCAACTACATGCTTTACAAGATGAGCACAGAGAACTGTGATTTTGATACGGTTCTGAAGGAAGCTCAGGCAAAGGGCTATGCAGAGGCAGATCCGACTGCAGACGTAGGAGGTGCTGACGCATGCCGTAAGATCGCCATCCTTTCTTCACTTGCATACGGAAAATTCCTGAATTACGAGGATATTTATACAGAAGGAATCACAAAGATCACACCGGCAGATATGGAATATGCAAAAGAGCTTGGCATGACTATCAAGCTTCTTGCCACAAGCCGCAGGATCGGAGATTCTTTCTATGCAATGGTAGCGCCGTTCCTGGTAGGCCAGAGTAGCCCGCTTTACAGTGTAAATGATGTGTTTAATGCAGTATTTGTGCACGGAAATGTTCTTGGAGATGCCATGTTCTACGGAAGCGGAGCAGGTAAGCTTCCGACTGCAAGTGCAGTAGTTGCAGATGTTGTGGATGAAGCAAAGCATCTCCACAGAAATATCATGACAAACTGGAGCAGCTATGCCTTGAAGCTTATGGATATGGATGAAGTTGAGGGACGTTTCTTCGTACGTGTGTCTGATACTACTATGGATGAAGTGGAAAAAGCTTTTGGTGATGTACAGACCATCGAGCCGGATGACCTTCCGGACGAATTCGGATTTATCACACCGGTGATGAAGCAGGCTGAATATTATGAGAAGATCAGCAAGCTCACCGGAAAAGTACTGGCAATGATCCGTGTAAAGGATTGATGTCGAAGGGAAGAAAAGAACATGTTGATTGTAAAAAAATTCGGCGGTACTTCTGTGGCAAACAAAGAGCGTATCTTTAATGTTGCCAGAAGATGTATCGAAGATTACAAAAAAGGAAACGACGTGGTGGTCGTGCTTTCTGCAATGGGTAAGTATACCGATGAGCTGATCACCATGGCAAAGGATATCAATGACAAACCTCCGAAACGTGAGATGGATATGCTTTTTACCATCGGAGAGCAGATGTCAGTGGCACTGATGTCCATGGCTATGGACAGTCTGGGAGTACCGGCTGTTTCTCTGAATGCCTTTCAGGTAGCTATGCACACAACAAGTGCACATAGCAGCGCACGCCTGAAAAAGATCGATGCGGCACGTATCCGCAGAGAGCTGGATAACCGCAGGATCGTTGTGGTCACAGGCTTCCAGGGCATTGATAAATATAATGACTATACCACACTTGGACGTGGCGGTTCTGATACCACAGCCGTAGCTCTTGCGGCAGCGCTTCATGCAGATGCCTGTGAGATCTATACCGATGTGGACGGTGTTTATACCGCTGACCCGCGTAAGGTTTCGAATGCCCGCAAGCTTAAGGAGATCACTTACGATGAAATGCTGGATCTGGCAACTCTGGGTGCGGGAGTGCTTCATAACCGTTCTGTGGAGATGGCAAAGAAATACGGCGTGCCGCTGGTGGTACGTTCCAGTCTCAACAACAGCGAAGGAACTGTGGTAAAGGAGGAAGTAACAGTGGAGAGAATGCTGATCAGCGGTGTTGCTCTGGATACAGATGCAGTACGTATTGCTGTGATCGGACTTAAAGATTCACCAGGAGTGGCATTTAAGCTTTTTGATACCCTGGCTAAGAAAAATATCAATGTGGATATGATCCTTCAGTCTATCGGCCGTGCCGGAACCAAGGACATTTCCTTTACTGTTGATAAAAATGATCTGGACGATGCAATGGGTGTTCTGGAAGCTAACCAGGCACGCATCGCCTATTCTGAGCTTCATGCGGAGAAAAACATTGCCAAGCTTTCTATTGTAGGAGCAGGTATGATGAGCAATCCGGGTGTTGCTGCAAAAATGTTCGAGAGCCTTTACAATGAGGGTGTGAACATCAATATGATCGCAACATCTGAGATCCGTGTGACGGTGCTCATTAACGAGAAAGATGGTGTACGTGCCATGAATGCGGTACATGATGCGTTTAATCTTGCAGACTAAACAGATGTGAAATATGAGAATATGATATATCTGAAGTAAAAAATGACGGGGCGGAGGCTTGGATGAGTCTCCGCCTTCTATAACGAAGGGATACAGAATTATGAGAAAAAATCTGAAGGGCTGTAAGAAGCTGGCAGGGGAAACTCTGGCCGGTAATTTTACGGTCCCTGTGATCGGGAGTATTGCGGTTGCGGCGATGAGCGCAGTTTCAAGCTATATTTCCACAGCACTTTTTCCGGGAGATTCCCTGTATGCGATCATTGGAGGAGAGGTATTCAGCTTTGTCCTTTCTCTGGTGATCTGTATTTTTTCCGCAGGACTTTACCGGATCTATCTGAATATTTCCAGAAGGGAAGCCTACTCTTTCGGAGACCTTCTGTACTTTTTCAGCCATCAGCCGGATCATGTGATCGTGGCATCCTTTGTGCTGGCATTGATCAATCTGGTGACATCACTTCCACTGGCGTGGTTTTCTTTTACAAGCAATATGGGAAATACAACGGAGGAGCAGATGAACTGGGCAGTAACTTACATGCTGCTCACACTTCTCGGGTTCGCGCTGAACCTGCTGGCAGCTATGCCGTTCACCATGAGCTATTACATCCTGTCCGATAATTCGGACATAAAAGGAGTGCAGGCACTGAAAGCCAGTGCAAAGCTTATGAAGGGACATTACTGGGAATATATGAAAATGCTCTTAAGTTTTGTTCCGTGGATCATTTTTTCCATATTTACATTGTATCTGGCACTGATCTGGCTGGTGCCTTATATAGAAACCTGTATGGCAGTTTTCTATCGGAATATTTCCGGAGAGTTTGATGAACCTCCGGTGGATTCTTATCCCCCGGTAACTCCGATCCCGCAGTTCCACGATGAAACCGAAGCCTGATCGCCTTCCGGAGGATGTTTTCCCTTTCCGGGAGGATGCATGAAACGCAGGTGATGCCCTTTCCGGGGGGATGCTTGAGACGCAGGTGATGCCCTTTCCGGGGGATGCTTGAGACGCAGGTACTTTCCCTTTCAGGGGGACCATTTTGGCATGGGCAGGTACGAGGGGGAAAGCACTCAAAGTTGCGAAGCCCGCTTTTCCCCCTCGAGCTCCCCCTTTCCGGGCACGCAGCTATTGTAGGTTGTAGGAATATGTGAAGATATTGGAGGGGCGATGGATTCTACTACGTTGGCTGTGGAAGGTTGAGCCGATTTATGCTGACGTAAATATATTGGCGAAGCCTGTTCCTGAATAACAGCGATACACCACAATCCAGAGAACAAGCCCGCTACGCAGTCCACTTTCCCATTCAGCCAGAAGCGATAAACAGTGAAGAAGCAATAAACAGTGCCGAAGCAACAATCGGCTCAGCCTGCTACTGTCGGTACAGCAGAATACAGTGCCGAAGCAATAATCGGCTCAGCCTGCTACTGCCAGTGCAGCAGAATACATGGCCGAAGCAATAATCGGCTCAGCCTGCTACTGCCAGTGCAGCAGAATACAAGACAGAATCAATAATCGGCTTAGCCTGCTACTGCCAGTGCAGCAGAATACATGGCCGAATCAATAATCGGCTCAGCCTGTCACTGCCGATACAGCAGAATACAGGACTGAGCCGATGCACTTACACGTTCCACAACGCATCACAGCGGCGTGGCCAGGAGGGGAAGAGCGCGAGAAGGGGAGACGGCCTTCGCAACTATGAGTGCTTCCCCTTCTCGCAAATTACCTACTTTCAAAAAGTGAAAACTATAATCCAAAAAAATCAAACCATCCAATTTCCTCACACTTCAAAAGGTGAAAACTACAATCCCAAAAAATCAAACTATCCAATTTATCTCACTTCAAAAAGTGAAAACTATAATCCAAAAAAATCAAACCATCCAATTTCCTCTCACTTCAAAAGGTGAAAACTACAATCCCAAAAAATCAAACTACCCAATTTATCTCACTTCAAAAAGTGAAAACTATAATCTAAAAAATCAAACCACACAATTTCCCCTCACTTAAAAAAGTGAAAACCATAATCCAAAAAGTAAACCACATAATTATAGATTCAAAGGAAGTCGTCCCACAACCTCCTTTGTCAATCCACCTATGAGAATCCCCGCCAGGACACCTGACACCAGCAGTGCCGGTGCATAAACCATCAAACTCGTATTGCTCACCACGATCATGGCAACGATCAGCTGCCCGATATTATGTGTGACACCACCGGCCACACTGATACCGATCAGACTGAAGCCGGAATGTTTTTTCAAAAGATCCATCACAGTCAGGCTAAGCGCAGCGCCAGCCAGACTATACAAAATACTGAACAGATTTCCAAACATAAATCCGATCACCAGGATTCTGACAACGGACACGAGAGCCGCTTCTTTAAAGGAATATCGGTCCAGTATAAAAAGTACCGCCAGGTTTGCAAGCCCGAGCTTGATACCCGGAATCCCTGTAAATACAGGGACCAGAGACTCCACATATCCAAAAATGATCGCTACTGCGGCAAATAATCCGAGATAAGCTGTTTTTCGTTTCATAAATAAATCCTTTCATTTGTTGCAGGAATATCGTTGCAAAAATAGCACAGACAGAATACCGTCTGTCAGAGAAAACTCTACGGAGAACACGTATTACGCATATTCTCCGGAAATTTTATGTCACCGCATCAATTTTAGGCGAACTATCCGAATCCGAATCCTCTGCAGTATTTTCCCCTTCTATCACAACCTTATTAGGAAGGCAGATGATGGAACCGCCGTGCTCGTCCACAGCATTCTGTTTTATACAGTAATGATCCGGGCAGGTTGCTTCGATCATTGTAACTTTTCCATCTTTGATCTCGCAGACATTGGTGTCTCCGATGTGGATGATCTGGTCCTGGGAAAGCGAATAGGTTCCGAATTCTTTTCCGTCAACGGTAATACGGATCGTATTATGGGAACGTTTCCCCGCAATCTGAAAACCAAGCCAGAGAACCCCCGCCAGAATCAGGATCCCGGCAATAAAAATCAATTCTTTTTTCTTCAAAACAAATCTCCATTTCTGTTACAGATTCAGAAAAATCATATCATAATCGAAATTAAAAGGCAAACATAAGTTAATGATATCTAACCATAATTCATACAGCTGTTCCCAACGGAAAGGGAGGAGTGGCGATGATTTTTCTTTTATAAAAGACATAAAACAGAAAAATTCATATTGGAAAAAGTTATAAACTACTAACAAAAGTGTAGACAAGAAAAAAAACAGGTGATATAATACCTAACTGTAAGTTAGCATCGTCTAATTTTGCAAAAAAGATTAATCAAAACTAATTTATGTATATGGATAAAAACTATATAATTTATCCAAAAGACAGTTATACGCAGATTACAGGACTGGATCGAGAGCATCTGACGTAGCAATATATGTTCGCATAGCGTGAGTCTGATGCAGCAATTTACAGAATTGTTAAAAATACAAGGGAGAAAAGAGATGAAAAATCAGAATTTTTATATGAGAGTGATCTCCTTACTGTTGGTGATCCTGGCTGTACTTTTTTATAACAGCAGCATGAAAGCCCAGGCAAATGAAAAAGAGATCGCGGCTCTGACAGATAAGGTAGATACACTTCAGGAGCAGCAGAATGAACTTCTCAGTGCGCTGGAGACGAGTTATGTAAATCGTATGCAGAATCAGGCAGCATCTGCAGGATCAGGCAGCAGTGATACAGATACAGCAGGCGATGACAAAACAACAGACACTTCAGACGGCAATGTATCCGATGCAGACGCAGAGGACACAGCAACCGCAGATTCCGATAATGTATATAAAGATGGAACCTATACAGGAGAAGCCGAGGGATACGGCGGGACCATTCAGGTGGAAGTGACACTTGCCGGTGATGAGATCACATCCATCAACGTAGTCAGCGCCCCAGGTGAGGACAGTGCATATCTTTCACAGGCAGAGAGCGTGATCGATTCCGTCCTGAGTGCTCAGAGTACAGATGTGGATACCGTATCCGGAGCAACGTTCAGCTCCACAGGAATCCTGAACGCAGTGGATGCGGCACTTGGAAAGGCGGAAAACTCATGAAAAAAAGACAGCGGGAGGTAAGGCTGATGCGTGCGGGAATACAGCTGGCATTTTTTATTGCCGCCCCGTCTCTGTTTTCTACAGCCTTTGCAGGTATCAAATCGATCTTTCTTGCCATTGCGGCCGGTCAGCCGGTGGAGTGGAATTCCTTTCTGACTGTAACGGCAGTGCTTCTGATCTTTACCTGCTTTTTCGGAAGACATTTCTGCGGATATGCGTGTGCATTCGGATCTTTCGGAGATGCCGTATATGAAGGCTTTTCCTGGATCCGGATGAAATGCTTTCACAAAAAAAAGAAACCGGCTCTTTCCGAAAAAATGGTTCACGGGCTTCAGAAAGTCAAATATATCGTACTGGCACTGATCCTGCTTTCCTGCCTTACAGGTGTATACGGAAAGCTTACGGGAACCAGCCCGTGGGATGTTTTTTCCATGCTCACGGCAGGACGGCTCCCGAACAGCAAATATCTGGTGGGAATTGTGCTCCTGGTGCTGATCATTGTGGGAATGTGTACACAGGAAAGGTTTTTCTGCCAGTTTCTCTGTCCCATGGGAGCGGTTTTTGCATTAATGCCAATCCTTCCGGGTGCCCTGTTTCGGAGAAACCGTGAGAAATGTCCGCCGAAATGTGGTCTCTGTAAAAAAAGATGTCCGGCTCATCTGGATATCGACGGCGACACAGGCAGATCCGGCGAATGTCTTTGCTGTCACGCATGTGCCGCAGCCTGCCCGAGAAAAAATATTCATATTGGAACAATTGAGGAAAAATGATCTATGAGATATCAGGCTCTGAAAAAGAAAACTTTTCTGGCAGCAGTTACATTTACAGGAATTGCGGTGTTGTTTCCTGTGCTGTGCATGGCTGCTTCGGAAAATGATGTACAGACATATACCGATACAGATTTTGCAATGGATACTGTGGTATCAGAAACACTCTATACCACAGGTGACGATATAAACAGTAAGCTGACAGCTGTGCTGACAGATGTGGAGACGAACCTTCTTTCCTGGACCAATGAGAAGTCCCAGATCTATAAGGTGAATGCAGACAGCGGAAAAGATACGGAGATTTCCGACGAGCTTTCCGGATACCTGAAACGTCTTCTGAAGATCGCAGAGGATTCTGACGGGGCCTTTGACCCAACCATCGGGAAGCTGATCCGCCTGTGGGATATTGGAGGGGAAAACCAGAAAATTCCGGAAGAAGCAGAAATTAAGAATGTTCTGAAGGATTCCGGATATCAGAAGATTTTTCTTGACGGAAATACGGTCCACATGGAGGAGGGCTGTTCTCTGGATCTTGGAGCAGCGGGAAAGGGTATTGGCTGTGACCTGATCCTTAAAGAACTGGAAACAAAGAAGGATGTAACAGCAGCACTTATGAATCTGGGAGGAAGCAGTGTCATGACCTACGGAAGCAAGCCGGATGGTTCTTCCTGGAATGTGGCAGTGACAGATCCCAGAGCTGAAAATGAGGATGACTATCTTGGTGTGGTTGCCTTAAATGGTACAGAATTTCTTTCCACATCCGGAGATTATGAGAAATATTTTATCGAAAATGGTGTAAGGTATCACCACATTATGGACCCGTCTACCGGCTATCCGGCAGAAAGCGGAGTGACCGGGGTAACGGTAGTCTGTGACTCAGGTCTGGAGGCAGATGCGCTTTCCACAGCATGTTTTGTGCTGGGGGTGGAAAAAGGGACACAGCTGTTGAAAGCTTACGGTGCAGACGGACTTTTTGTGGATGAAGACCATCATGTGTATCTCACTGAGGGGATGAAGGAGCGGTTCAGCCTGCTTGCGGATTCCTATAGTGTGGAGGATATTGCAGAGTGAGGCTGATCTCCCGGCGATCCGGTTTATGACTGTTTGGCAGAGGGGAATGCTCATATTCGCAGTACTTGCGATAGTAAACCTGGAAAGGGTTCTATAAATATATCATATTTTTAGGAGGAATAAGCAATGCAGAAGTGGAATCTATTGAAAAAAACAGCTCCATGCATTTTAAGTCTTGCAGTGGCAGCAACAACCTTTCCGACCGCTGTAATGGCATCTGATTTTGATGCAGCCGTGTTTTCCGAGGCAGAGGCAGGAGATACGGAGGATTTTAGCACAGAGGAAACGGCAGAGGATACTGAAGCTGTAGCAGAAGAAGCTATAGAGGATGCTGCAGACATAACAGAAGAAGCAGCAGAGGATGTAGCAGTGCCAGAAGCTGCTGCAGACGAGACAGAGGATATCCAGCAGGAAGATACAGAAGCTGTCGAGACTCTGGATGAGACAGCAGAGGAAGCAGACCCGTTCTCTACAGGGGAAGAGGATTTCACAGAAGGCGATGAAGTGGCGGAAGCATTTTCCGATTCTGATCAGCTGACAGGCGAGTATCAGTACGTATATGCAGGACTTACCTGGGGTGAGTACTGGGCAGCAGAAGGCGTATATGCAGCTGGAGATACAAGCTCTTCAGAAGAGAAGGATTCACATAGTGAGTTTGATACAGGAGCTTTTGATACAGTAACAAGAGCGACTGCAAATCATGGACTTCACAGAGGAAGCTATCAGACAGAAGCTACGATCATTGCTGAAGACGGAACCAGATTCGACGTATCCTACTGGGAGGATAAAGGAAGCACACTTTATCTTACAGACGGTTCCAAGGTAAAATGGAACAGAGGCAGTATAACAACAGAAGATGGAAAAACCTATACGATGGATCATTATGAGATATATGGTCTGAAATATGTCCCGGTAGCAGTTAAGACCGCAGATTTTGCAGATTTCTGCAAAAAGTATAATGTTGTACAGGATGGAGCTGTGCTCTCCGGAGGATACAGTGAAAACAATCTCCAGTATTACAAAGGCCTTGTGCCAGACGTAAATGCACAGACAAATGGTCTGAAATATGCGGAGAAAAATGGTGACGGCTTTACATTTACAGCAAGAAAATCAGACGGAACAGCTTCCGGTATCAAGGATCAGGCGTTAAAAACAGCAACAGAGATCAAGCCGAGTGTAAAAGCAGCAAGCGGAAGCTACGGCGAATTCCTCCGTGTGGATCTCAATGGAAATTATGGTGATCTTGGTGCAAATATGCAGGCTGTACGCTGGGATTATTATGGAGATGATTCCACATATACAAAATGCCTCGCTTCTTATGGAACCAAGTTTGCCGCAGATAACTGGATGCATAAAGCAATGGGAATCCAGCTTGGACTTACAAAATCTGCACGCTGCAAGCTTCCGGGAGGAACAGACGGAACAGGATACTGGAAACTGACAGTGTATGCTCTTGGATATAATGACTATACCTACAGCTTCCAGGCAACTGCAGAGAATATCGTAAATCCTACAATGGAGCCAACTGATTTTACAAGTCTTAAAACAGAAGTGGAAGCTGCAAAGGCTCTGGCAGAGGCAGATTACACAATTGCAACCTGGAAGTCCTTTGCCGGTGAGCTTCAGGAAGCAGAAGACATTCTTACAAAAACAGATGCAAGTCAGGCTGAGGTAAATGAAGCACTTGAACATCTTCAGGGAGCAGAGAAAGAGCTTCAGAAGGTAACAGTTACACTTGATAAGACAGCAGCAGCTGTATATACAGGAAAAACAACGACTCTTAAGGCAACAACAAATGACAGCGATGCAGCAGTAACATTTAAGTCCGGCAACACAAAGGTTGCAACAGTAAGCAGCAAGGGTGTTGTTAAAGGCGTAAAAGCCGGAACAGCAGTTATCACAGCAAAGGTCGGAAATGCCACAGCAACCTGCAAGGTAACAGTAAAAGCTTCTACAATTAAATTTGCAAAGGCTTCCGTAACGATCTACAAAGGAAAAACAGCAACTGTAAAAGCAACTGCAACACCATCTGCAACTGTAAAATACACAAGCAGCAACACAAAGGTTGCAACCGTAAACAGTAAAACAGGTGTTGTAAAAGGAATTAAAGCAGGAACCGTTACGATTACAGCAAAGGCAGGAGCCCTGAAGACAACCTGCAAAGTAGTTGTCAAGAATCCTGCATTCAGTCTTGTAAAATCTTCTGCAACGATCAAAAAAGGTAAAACAACAACCATCAGATCCAAAGCAACACCTGCAGGCAAGGTTACATATACAAGCAGCAATAAAAAAGTTGCAGCTGTAAACAGCAAGGGTGTTGTAAAGGGAATCAAAAAAGGTAAAGCAACGATCACAGTGAAATGCAACGGAATTACAAAGAAATTTGTGGTAACAGTTAAATAATTTCACTGTTGAACCGAATGTGATCACAGATATCCAGAAGCCTCTGCCGCAGACATAGAGCAATGTCTGCGGCAGAGGTCTGCTGATTTCTGAAGAGCAATGTCTGACAGAGGCCGCAAGAAAAGAGGAGAGAGTAAGGAAGCATGGAAAAAGATCTGAAAGATAAAAAGCAGGAGGAAAAAAATACTCCGAAGATACCCTGGACCAAGCTGGTTCCTGCAGCTGCTGTGATTGCGGCGCTTGTGTTTTCAGGCATAAAGGCGAAGGGCTCTGATGGAGAGACAGAAGCAGTCGGGCAAGCAGAGACGACCGTAATGTCTGCTTCAGAGCTGGAAAAATATCTCGGGTATGAAAAAGAAAATACTGTTTCTGACAGCACAACTGCCACAGCTGAGAAAAACAGTACAACAAAAAAGAAAAGCTCATCGAAAAAAAGTGCAAAAAAAACAGCAGCGAAAAAAAGCTCAGGTATAAGAACGGTTTCCGAATCTGCAAAAAGCAATGCCGGCGCCGCAGGACAGGGAACCACGCAGACACCGGTAGCAAGCGTTCCGGCAGATGGATATAAGGACGGTACGTATGAAGGAAGCGGAACCGGATTTGGCGGGACGATTCGCGTGAGAGTAACAATCAGCGGTGGAAAGATTGCGGCCATAGATATTCTGGAGGCATCTGGAGAAACTGCGTCGTATTTTGCGTCAGCTCAGGGTGTGATCAGCAGGATGATCGCCGGAAATACACCGAATGTAGATGCAGTAAGTGGAGCAACCTATTCCTCCAACGGAATCATCCAGGCAGTTCAGAATGCCCTCTCCCAGGCAGCGGCAGATGGAAACAGCCAGCAGGTCACCCCTACACCTGCAGCAACTGCTTTACCAACTCCGACATCAGCTCCGTCACCTACAAAAAAACCATCTCCTACAAAGAAACCGGAAGATCCGGACAGTCCCCAAAAATATCTGGACGGTAAATATACAGCTTCGGCAAAGGGCTTCAATGGAGACGTGAAAGTAATTGTGACCATCAAGGATGGCGTGATCGAAGCCCTGAAACAGGAAAATACGGACACGGAGCAGTTTTTTGAAAAAGCATGGAGCGTGCTGGAGGAACAGATCATTGGTACGGATTCTGTAGATGATATTGATGCAGTCAGCGGAGCAACCTATTCCTCCAACGGAATTCTCAACGCTGTAAAAAAAGCTCTTAAAGAAGCGATCAATCCGGAGTATGGAAAGAAACCCACACCAACTCCGACAAAGAAACCGACACCAAAGCCAACAGCCACACCGAAACCTACGGCAACGCCGAAACCAACAGCCACACCGAAGCCAACAGAGACGCCGGCAGCAACCCCGACGCCGGACGACCCGGATGTGACGCCGGTTCCTGAAAAACCCAATGTAACTCCAATACCAGGGACAGATGAGCCGGATGCAACACCGGAGCCAACGGAAGCACCGGAACCGGTGGGAATGTACAGAGATGGAACGTATACAGGCTCGGCTTTTGGATATGGAGGAAAAACATATCTGACAATTACGATCTCAGGAGGCCAGATCGCATCCATTGAGCAGACAAATCAGGATACACCGGAATTTTTTGATCCTGCATGGAGCACGATCTATTCTCAGATCATGGCAAACCAGTCGGCGGATGGGATCGATACTGTCAGCGGAGCCACATATTCTTCCGAAGGGATCCTGGACGCTGCACAAAAAGCCCTTGCCCAGGCAAAGAATTAACCGGGTGAACGTTGGAGCAGCTATAAACATCTGAATCTAAGCCAATAATAAGAGGTGAAAGAAACCTCTGGACTTCTTGATTTTTTTTGAAGTTCAGAGGTTTTTTGCTAGGTTTCTGAAATTGCTTCTATAAATCGATAAAAAAATAACAGGAATGTATACAGAATAATAGGAAAAATATCAGAAAATATAAGCGGTTTAAATAATTTGAAATGCAAATTGGCGGGGATTAACCTGAGAAATACAATAAAATTTTTATTGCACAGGGCAATGTTTTATGTTATGTTTGAATGTGTGTAATTAAAGTTGTTATTAAAATGACAAACAACGCTGAAAGGAGAACAAATATGAGCAGTAAAATTACGATCATCGGAGCAGGAAGTGTAGGAGCAACTATCGCTTATACCTTATCACAGAGGAGTATTGCATCAGAAATCGTTCTGATCGATATTAACAAAGATAAGGCTGAAGGTGAGGTTATGGATATTGAGCAGGGAACCAGTTTCCGTGAGCCGATCTCCATCGTGGCAGGAGATTACCCGGATGCTGCAGATTCTGACATTGTGATCATCACTTCCGGTATTGCCAGAAAACCGGGACAGACTCGCATCGAGCTGACACAGACCAACGTTAACATTATGAAGAATATTACTCCGGAGATCGTAAAGGTGGCTCCCAAAGCGCTTTATATTATCGTAAGTAATCCATGTGATATTATGACTTATGCATTTGCAAAGCTTTCCGGACTGCCGGAAAATCAGATCCTTGGTTCCGGAACCGCCCTGGATACGGCCCGTCTCCGCTGCAGACTTTCTCAGCACTACGGTGTATCTGAGAAAAACATCCACGCCTATGTATTCGGAGAGCATGGAGATACTTCCTTTGTACCGTGGTCCAGAGCCTTTGTTGCAGGTGCGACCCTTGATGAGTTTGACAAGATCGTTCATGAGGATCAGAAAGATCTGCAGCCACTTGACAGAGAAGAGGTTCTGGAGTATGTTCATACTTCAGGATCAACTGTGATCGCCAAGAAGGGTGCTACATTTTATGCGGTAGCCGTATCTGTTTGCAGACTTTGCTCGCTTCTTCTTGCAGCATCTGATACAATAGTCAGTGTATCAACCATGCTTCACGGAGAGTACGGTGTTGAAGACGTATGTCTTAGTACCATGGCTTCTATCGGACCGGAAGGTGTAAAACGTATCGTTCGTGTTCCGCTGACCGAGGAGGAGACAGAGAAGCTTCACGCAAGCGCCAATGCTCTGAAGGACGTGATCGCACAGATTGATCTTTGATAAATGTCAGAAGCTGTGTAAAGAGGAAAAAGCAGCCTCAGGCAAATTTGAAACAACGGGAGAAAGATAAAAATGGATATTATTCAGGTAATTACCAGAGAATTGAACGTTGAGAAATGGCAGGTCGAGGCAGCGGTTAAGCTGATCGATGAAGGCTGCACCATTCCTTTTATTTCCAGATACCGTAAGGAAGCAACCGGTACACTGAACGACGAACAGCTTCGTAATCTTAATGAGAGACTTACTTATTTAAGAAATCTTGAGGATAAAAAGGCTCAGGTTCTGGGCAGCATCGAGGAGCAGGGCAAGCTGACTCCGGAGCTGAAGAAACAGATCGAGGCAGCGCAGACACTCGTTGTGGTAGAGGATCTTTACCGTCCGTACCGCCCGAAGCGCCGTACACGTGCCATCATCGCCAGGGAAAAAGGTCTGGGACCTCTGGCCGACATCATCCTTCTCCAGATGACGAAGAAACCTCTTGAAGAAGAGGCAAAAGCATTTCTTTCTGAGGAAAAAGAAGTCAAAACTGTGGAAGAGGCCATCAGCGGTGCCAGAGATATCATTGCAGAACACATTTCTGATGAAGCAGATTATCGTATCAGTATCCGTAAGAGAACAATGGATAAGGGAACTATATGTTCCACCGCAAGAGATGAGAAGGAGCAGTCTGTATACGAGATGTATTATGACTTTGAGGAGCCGGTGAAAAAGCTTGCAGGTCATCGTGTCCTTGCTCTGAACCGTGGTGAGAAAGAGAAATTCCTTACTGTGAAGATCCTTGCACCTGAGGAAGAGATCATCCGTTATCTTGAAAAACAGGTGATCGTCCGCGATAATCCATACACTACACCTGTTCTGAAAGAAGCCATTGAGGACAGCTATAAACGTCTCATCGGACCGGCTATTGAGCGTGAGATCCGAAGCGCCCTTACAGAGGCAGCAGAGGACGGTGCCATCCATGTCTTTGGCAAAAATCTGGAGCAGCTTCTCATGCAGCCTCCAATTGCAGGACAGGTAGTTCTTGGCTGGGACCCTGCCTTCCGTACCGGATGCAAGCTGGCAGTGGTAGATCCTACCGGAAAGGTTCTGGATACCACAGTTATTTATCCCACAGCACCAACCAATGAGACCAAGATCCGTGCCGCAAAGGAAACCCTGAAAAAGCTTATCAGCAAATATCATGTGACACTGATCTCTGTAGGAAACGGAACGGCATCCAGAGAATCCGAGCAGATCATCGTGGAGCTTCTTAAGGAAATCCCTGAAAAGGTCCAGTATGTTATCACCAACGAGGCAGGTGCTTCTGTATATTCCGCAAGCAAGCTTGCCACGGAAGAATTCCCGAATTTCGATGTTGGACAGAGAAGCGCCGCATCCATCGCAAGACGTGTACAGGATCCGCTTGCAGAGCTTGTAAAGATCGATCCGAAATCCATCGGTGTCGGTCAGTATCAGCATGATATGAACCAGAAAAAGCTGGGAGAAGCCCTTAACGGCGTTGTGGAAGATTGTGTAAACAAGGTCGGAGTGGATCTGAATACTGCGTCTGCATCCCTTCTGGAGTATATTTCCGGAATTAGCAAGGCCATCGCAAAGAATATTGTAGCCTACCGTGAGGAAAACGGCCGTTTCCAGACAAGAAGAGAACTTCTTAAGGTTGCCAAGCTTGGTCCGAAAGCCTTTGAGCAGTGTGCAGGTTTCACACGGATCACAGGAGGCAAAAATCCTCTGGACGCAACCAGTGTCCATCCGGAAAGCTATGACGCAGCAAAAAAACTCTTGGAAAAGCTGGGCTACACACCGGAAGATGTGGCAGAGCGTAAGCTTACCGGTATTTCCGGGCAGATCCGCGATTACGGAAAACTGGCAAAGGAGCTGGAGATCGGAGAGCCAACCTTACGTGATATCGTAAAGGAACTGGAAAAACCTGCCAGAGATCCACGTGACGAGATGCCGAAACCGATCCTCCGTACCGATGTCCTAGATATGAAGGATCTGAAAGAGGGCATGGTTCTTAAGGGAACTGTCCGCAATGTCATTGACTTCGGTGCTTTTGTGGATATCGGTGTGCATCAGGATGGCCTGGTCCATATTTCCGAGATGAGCGAGAAATTCATCAAACATCCGCTGGAAGCAGTCAGTGTGGGAGATATCGTGGATGTCCGTGTTCTTGGTGTTGATATGAAGAAAAAACGGATCAGCCTTTCCATGAAGGGAATCAGTAAATAAAGAGAAAAACTGAGTAAAGAGAAGCAGGCAAGTATATTCTGCAGCATTCTGCGGCGGATTACCGGACCGATATACAATAAAGCTATAACAGAAATACAGCAGTGGTTTATACCCTATACTTTATAGAACCGGAGAAATCAGGTTTACAGGGAAAAACCACTGCTATATTATTATATTACCAGATGCGGATTATAGGAAATGCTTATATCAGAAATAAGCTTTGAAGCTCATAGATCGATCCGCATATGTATATCGAATAATCGATCAGACAGGAGGGATTATATTTGGATAGTACTGTACAGACCGTGCAGGAGGTCGGAAATCAGGTAAGCCAGTACAGGCAGATGTTTGAAAATTATCTGCCGGACATCACGAAATTCGGAATCAAGGTTGTTCTGGCTATTGTTGCTTTCTGGGTAGGAAGCACGGTAATTAAATGGATCGTAAAGTTTGTGAGGAAATCACTGACAAAATCCAGGCTGGATACAGGAGTGGCACAGTTTATGTCCTCACTGGTCAAGATCGTACTTTACATACTCCTGATCTTTAACATATCCATAAGCTTTGGAGTAAAGGAATCATCTCTGGCAGCACTTCTCGGAACTGCAGGTGTTACTATGGGTCTTGCCCTCCAGGGTGGACTTGCCAACCTGGCAGGAGGTATGATGCTTCTTCTGTTCAAGCCTTTCCAGGTAGGGGATTACATCATCGTTAACGGACAGGACGGAAGCGAGGGAACGGTAGCCAAGGTCGAGATCTGTTATACAACGCTGTTATCCATTGATAACAAGCACATCGTGATCCCGAACGGTACTCTTTCCAATGTGACCATCACCAACGTAACAGCAAGGGATCAGCGAAGGCTGGAGATCAAAGTGGGGATCTCTTACAATGCAGATATCCAGAAGGCCAAGGATATCCTGGAAGATATCCTCACCGAGGATCCGGATACAAGAGAAGACGAAGAGATGGTGGTATTCGTAGACGAGCTGGCAGAAAGCTCTGTGATCATGGGCTTTCGTGTCTGGGTAGATACCGACCGCTACTGGGCAGCCAGATGGAGATTGAACCAGAGGATCAAGGAAGATTTTGATTATTATGGAATTGAGATTCCTTATAATCAGCTGGATGTGCATATCCATAAATAATGTGCATAAAGGAAGAAAGCTAAAGCCCTTTCACATGGCAGAGAAATTGCTGTGTGGGAGGGTTTTTTGGTGAAAGTAACTGGTTTTGAGATTATTACTGCCATTCACGATAATAGAGAATATGAAAATTATTGACAAACCAGTGTCGGGGTGCAATAATACCCCACAGAGATAGTATTTGGACTCAAAACTATACTCTGGCTGAAATCACTGGAATCTTATATAAAAATAGCCAGCCGGAACCCGGGATCGGGAACGGACGGATATATGAAAATTATAAAAGATACGAGCCTGTATCGATGATAACGAAGGCGTTACAACAGTTATGGGAATTTTGTGCAACTGTTGAAGAGCATGCTTTTCGTGTATAAAAAACAGGACTCAATATACAGGGAATCAATCAGAAGCGTTTCAGGGTCGAAGTGTACCCCGAGACGTTTTTTTATTAAATACGGAAGCGGATGTTTTTATCCACTTGAAAGTTATTCCCTGCAGGAAAGGACTTATATAAGATGACAATAGAGATGTTAAAAGGAAAGATCCACAGAGCAACCGTTGTCCAGGCGGAACTGGATTATGTAGGAAGTATCACTGTGGATGAGGAACTGCTGGAAGCTGCCGGGATACTGGAATATGAGAAGGTCCAGATCGTAGATGTGAACAACGGCAGCCGTTTCGAGACATACACCATTTGTGGAGAACGCGGAAGCGGTATGATCTGCCTGAACGGAGCAGCAGCAAGATGTGTAAGCACCGGTGACAAGATCATCATTATGGCTTACGCACAGTACGAGCAGGAAGAAGCCCGTACTCACAAGCCTGCAGTTGTATTTGTAGATGAAGAGAACAGGATCAGCAGAGTGACCAATTATGAGAAACACGGACTGCTGAAGGATATGGCCTGACGCAGATCAGGAAGATAATAAGACGAAGGTGAATTCAGAAAAGAGGCTATCTCGAATCTATAAAGAAAACCGGTTCCAGAACCGGAAAAGAGGAGAGCACAATGCAGGTAACAAAAACAGTAGAAGAAACAAGAAAACAGATCAAAGCGTGGAAAAAAGAAGGAAAAACAGTAGGCCTTGTGCCAACCATGGGATTTCTCCATGAGGGACACGCAAGCCTGATCAAAAAATGCAGAGAGCAGAATGATATCGTAGTGGTATCCGATTTCGTCAATCCTACACAGTTCGGTCCTACCGAGGACCTGGAAGCCTACCCGAGAGACTTTGAGCGTGACAGCAAACTCTGCGAAAGCCTGGGAGCAGATCTGATCTTCTGCCCGGAGCCTTCCGAGATGTATCATGATCCCCACGCATTTGTAAGTATAGATACTCTGTCAGAGACACTTTGCGGAAAAACACGTCCGATCCATTTCAAAGGTGTGTGTACCGTTGTGACCAAGCTGTTCCACATTGTGGCACCGGACAGAGCATATTTCGGACAGAAAGACGCACAGCAGCTGGCCATCATCCGCAAGATGGTGCGTGATCTGAACTTCGATATTGAGATCGTAGGCTGTCCGATCATCCGTGAGGAGGACGGACTTGCAAAATCCTCCAGAAATACATACTTAAGCCCTGAAGAGAGAAAAGCAGCTCTTTGCCTGTCAAAGGCAGTAAAAGCCGGACAGGAAGCCATTCACGCAGGAATCCTGGCAGAAGAGCTTCTCGGAAAAATGCGAGCAGTGATCGAAGCAGAGCCTCTGGCAAAGATTGATTATGTATCCATGGTAGATGCACTTACCATGCAGCCGGTGGAAAAAGCTGACCGCAGCGTTCTTGTAGCAATGGCTGTTTACATCGGAAAAACAAGACTGATCGACAACTTCAGCTACGAGGTATAATGTATGGGAAAAGTTTTAAAGAAAATCGGAATTATCAGCAGCCTTGCATCCAGATATATCGGGATCATTATCATCGCTTTTTCCTGCCTGGCTTTTTTCTGGCGTGACGGATTTTCCTGGATGACGAATTATACGTCTGTATTTCTGGGAGTGATCATGTTTGGTATGGGCCTGACCATAAAGCTGGATGACTTCCGGGCAATTTTTTCCAGACCCAAAGAAGTGGTGATCGGTGCAGTGGCTCAGTATACCATTATGCCGGTGATCGCCTGGCTTCTGTGTAAAGTGATGAACCTTCCGGCAGATCTGGCACTGGGAGTGATCCTGGTGGGATGCTGTCCGGGCGGAACAGCCAGCAATGTGATCACCTATATCGCAGGAGGTGATGTGGCGCTTTCTGTGGGAATGACTATAGTTTCCACACTGGCAGCACCGTTGATGACACCGTTTCTTGTATATGTTCTGGCAGGAACCTGGGTGGAAGTATCCTTCTGGGCTATGGTGATCTCTGTGGTAAAGGTAATTCTGATCCCGGTTCTCCTGGGAGTTTTTCTTCGGAGTCTTGCGGGAGAGCATGTGGATAAGGTATCCGATGTTATGCCGCTGGTGTCGGTTGTAGCTATTGTTATGATCATCGGAGGAATTGTAGCTGTAAATGCAGAGAAGATCGTAAGCTGTGGAGTTCTGGTGCTTGGAGTAGTGGCGATCCACAATTTCTGTGGTATGATGCTGGGATTTCTGGCTGCAAAAATCTTCCATGTGGAGTATTCCAGAACAACTGCTATAGCTATAGAGGTAGGCATGCAGAACAGTGGCCTTGCTGTCTCACTGGCAGCAGCTAATTTTGCAGCCAATCCGCTTGCAACACTTCCGGGCGCGATCTTCAGTGTATGGCACAATATTGCGGGTTCCATTTTTGCGGGGATCCGCCGTGCAGGTGCAGAAAACCTTGCAGAGCTTGACCGGATCAGGGAAATCGACTGCTGTAATTGCGAAAAGCAATAAGCAGTGAATGCGGATTGCGGATATCCTCCTGACGGGGAACAGCAAAGCTGTGGAAGAATGTCTGTAAAGAAAGATCCCGGGGAGTTTGAGAGATAAAATGACAGATTATGTCGAAAGAAAAAGTCATAAAATGCAGAATTGTGGTTTACAAATTTTAGCCGGTATACTATAATAACCACATGGACGAACAAACGTCCCCAACATATGAAAACAGGGGGGCCCGCTGAAGCGAGCTGAGAGTAGACTGTAAATGTCTTGACCCATAACCTGATTTGGATAATGCCAACGTAGGGACATATGCACGAAGGATTCTTAAAGACACAGAAGATCAGAGAGTACAGAAGAGATCAGAAGTACAGAAGATTTTCATTAAGTACGTAAGAGTAAGAGCCGGTTGCCGTGATGCGTATGCGTTGCAGCAACCGGTTTTTTGTTGTATAAACACAAAGAATTTATGGAAGGAGATTTTTTTTACATGAGAGATTACAGTACACAGATGGAGGCAGCCCGTAAAGGCATCATCACACCTGAGCTTGAGATCGTAGCTAAGAAGGAACGCATGACAACAGAGGAACTGCTTCCGCTGGTAGCCTCCGGTAAGGTGGCGATCTGTGCAAATAAAAATCACAAATGTATCGATCCGGAGGGCGTAGGTTCCATGCTCCGCACCAAGATCAATGTAAACCTTGGTGTATCCAGAGACTGCAAGGACTACGATGTAGAGATGCAGAAAGTAATGGAAGCTGTAAACATGGGCGCCCATGCTATCATGGATCTTTCTTCCCACGGAAATACCATTCCGTTCCGACGCAAGCTGACATCCGAGTGTCCGGCAATGATCGGAACCGTTCCGGTTTATGATTCCGTTATCCACTATCAGAGAGATCTTGATACGCTGACAGCTAAAGATTTTATCGATGTAGTAAGACTCCATGCACAGGATGGTGTTGACTTTGTAACTCTTCACTGTGGAATCACAAGAAAGACCATCGATCAGATCCGTAATCACAAGAGAAAAATGAATATCGTTTCCAGAGGAGGATCTCTTGTATTTGCATGGATGTGTATGACCGGTGAGGAGAATCCGTTCTATGAATACTACGACGAGATCCTGGATATCTGCCGCGAGTATGATGTGACCATCTCCCTTGGTGATGCCTGCCGTCCGGGATGTCTGGCTGACGCAACAGACGTATGCCAGATCGAGGAGCTTGTACGTCTTGGCGAGCTGACCAAACGTGCATGGGAAAAGGACGTTCAGGTTATGGTTGAGGGACCGGGACATGTGCCGCTTGATCAGGTTGAGGCAAATATGAAAGTACAGCAGTCTATCTGCCAGGGTGCACCGTTCTATGTATTAGGACCTATCGTAACTGACGTTGCACCGGGATATGACCACATCACATCCGCGATCGGCGGAGCAGTAGCTGCTATGTCCGGAGCAGCATTCCTCTGCTATGTAACACCGGCCGAGCACCTTGCACTTCCGAATCTTGAGGACGTAAAACAGGGAATCATGGCATCTAAGATCGCAGCTCATGCAGCAGACATTGCCAAAGGTGTCCGCGGTGCCCGTGAGATCGATGACAAGATGGCAGATGCCAGAAGAAAGCTTGACTGGGAGGCACAGTGGGAATGCGCCATGGATCCAGAAACAGCAAAACGTATCTGGAACGAGCGCAAACCGGAGCATGATGATACCTGCTCCATGTGCGGTAAATTCTGCGCAGTACGAAGCATGAACAAGGCACTTGCAGGAGAACATATCGATATTCTGTAAGAATACAGAATGCATATGAGCATGCAGCATCACAGTAGAACGTGGTGTTGGCAGTATCTAGCCAGAAAACTGGTTGATCGAATGCGGATATGGAAAGAACAGTAATGCTGAAATTGTGGAAAGTCTGATGTTCCGATAATAAAACATAAACCGCTGTGATCTAAAATGAAGATCACAGCGGTTTTTTTGCAGAGTAGGGGACATTATTGCAGCTTGCGAAAAGACAGGGCCGCGTTATAATAAAAACAGAACTTACATATAAACAGTTTACATAAAAAGGAAGGAAAGGTACGAAATGAAATTTCCGAAAAAATTGATAGCATTTGGTCTGTCATTATGTATGTCTGTTGTTCCATGTGGACCGGTGGCGGCCGAAGATTTTACAGACGCACAGACGGATATGACAGACGCCATTGATACTTTTACAGATGATGGGAATTCTGAGGAATCAGAAAATACCGTAAACACAGATCAGATTACAGAAGAAGAGTTTCCGGGATCAGATATCGGAACGGAAACGGATGAAGCTGAAAGCTCAGAGAGTGAGGAAATACAACAGGATTCTGATGAAGGATTAATTCTGGAAGAACCTTCGGCGGTCATCAGAAAAGCAGAAGGAACAGAGGATACAGAGGAGGCTGCGGCACCGGAAGAAATTTTTGGTGACGGAGAAAACCAGGAGCAGCAGGAAGATATATTCACAGATGATATTCCGGCAGCAGGTACTTCCGAAAAAGAAACAGATGTGGAGAGCACAGAAATATATCTGTATGCGATGAATGATACCTATAGCAGTGTGATCTCCATGCCGGATACCATGCAGACATCTTATCAGATCCAGACATCCGGCAAAAATCCGGTATATACGGTTGTTTCCGGTTATACTGCGAAAGTCAGCGAAACCGGTCTTGTTACTCCTAAAATGCAGTATGTAACCTATGTAGACAAAAACGGAAATGACGTAAAGAGCCAGTGGGAATACATGTTTGGAGAGACCCTGATCTCTGTACAGGATGGAAATAGTACCGTTTATTATAAATTCATACTCAAAGATTATGCGGAGTATTACGCAGAACAAAAAATGGATACATTCCTCAAAGAAAATATTACTGCGGAAATGTCCGATTATAAAAAGGTTGAGACAATCGCCAGATGGCTTGCCAACAACTTTAATTACAGTCAGTATCATTCCGGCTATACAGGCCTGATGCTGGATGGCGGCGGAGACTGCTGGGCCAATACCAGCGCAGTGAACTATATGTGCGAAAAACTGGGACTGACCGTGTATGCAAGGTATGCGGCAAATGATCCGGGGGCGGGAAGCGGTCACAGGAACTCCGTAGTCATCATTGACGGCGAAAGATATCTGGTTGACTGCGGATATACGGGAAATGCCCCCAGACATTATGAATTGTCCAAAATGGACTATGACTATTCTTATGAGATCCTGAATGATGGAACACTCAGGCTGTATCAGTATGAAGGGACAGATACAAATATCGTAGTTCCGGATACTATTGACAGAAGAAAAGTAACGGTTCTTGGAAACAGTACCTTCCAGTATTGCACCCAGGCTTCTGATATAGAGTCTGTTACTTTGCCGGATTCGCTTACAACCATCGAAAAGAATGCTTTTTACAACTGTGAGAAATTGAAATCTGTTACGATTCCCCCAAATGTGTCATTTATAGGGCTGGCTGCTTTTGTGGAGGGCTTGTCCGAGTCTAGTCTGACAGAAATTAAAGTAGATCCGGAAAATCCGTATTTTTCTGAAAAAGACGGAGTGGTATTCAGCAAGGATGGCACAAAACTGATCATGTTTCCGTCCGGACGTTCCGGAGATTACCAGATTCCGGATGGAACTGTAAGCGTGGGAGACTATGCTTTTTATTACTGTGTAAATGTTTCTTCCATAACAGTCCCGGGAAGTGTCAGAAGCCTTGGAGAAGGTGCATTCGGAAACTGTTCGTCGCTTACGAAAGCTGTCCTAAACGAAGGCTTGGAAGAAATCGGTGAATATGCATTCCAGAGCAGTTCAGGGATCCGTGATATTATAATTCCCGCATCTGTAAAATCAGTTGGGAAAAATGGACTTCGTCTGTCTTCCGAGTGCAGGATAAGAGTACTGAGCACAGATACTATCTGGGCGGATGATGCGTTCAGGGATTCAGCACTGATCGCGGGAAAAAAGGATTCTACACTTCAGAAATACGCAGAGGACCGTGGCTACATGTTTGTGGAGCTGTCAGCAGACAACCGGATACCGCTTCAGAATGAATGGTTTGAACAGATCACTCCAGAATATGAATATAATGGAAAAAGCCATGAACCTGAAATAGAATCCAGTGAATCCGCACCGGAACTTGAGCAGGGCTCCGATTATGAAGTAACTTATGAAAATAACATCAATGCAGGAACTGCGACTGTAAAGATCACGGGAAAAGATATTTTCTGCGGTACAGTAGAGCGGAGTTTCAAGATTACGCCAGATGAAAATGGAATGTATGTGTGCTATTTTGCGGAAAATAATGAAACATACCTGGAAACCACCTTTAAAGGAAAAAAAGTGGAACCGGAAGTGGTAATTGACGGACTGGTACAGGGAAAAGATTATACGGTAACCTATGTTAATAATGAAAAGCCTGGTGAAGCTCGTGCAGAGCTCACGGGAATCGGCAATTATAAAGGATCGGAAACATTATATTTTACTATTTACGGAAAACTACCGGCTGCGGATCCAATAGCTGATCAGATATATACAGGAAAAGAACTCACACCTGCCATCGTAATTCCCGGATTGAAAGCCGGCGAAGATTATTATATGTACTACGAGGATAATCAGTATCCGGGTGTGGCAACGGTAACCATTTATGGTACCGGTTATTATAAAGGTACCGCAACCATTCATTTCAAGATCATAAAAAAGACAGAAAGGTTTGTCAGCAATGTTAAGCTAAACAGAACCTCTTACACTTGTACGGGAAAAACCATCCGGCCATCAGTAACCGTAACTGTAAATGGAAAGAAGATCGGTGCGAGTGCTTATAAGCTGTATTACAAAAATAATAAAAATTCCGGAATTGGAACTGTGCAGGTCAGAGGGACCGGAAAATACAGTCGTATCAACAAAACGCTTACCTTTAAGATCCTGCCTCCAAAAACTCTGCTGACAGGACTGAAAAAAGCAAACAGATCCTTTACCGCAAGCTGGAAAAAAAATATACAGGCAACCGGCTATCAGATCCAGTATGCAGCAGACAGCAGATTTACAAAAGAAAGAAAAACGGTCATAGTTGGAAAACAGTCTGCGACCAGATATAAGATATCAGGACTGAAAAACAAAAAGACCTATTATGTCCGCATCCGGTCATATAAAAGAGTCGGAAAAAAGGTTCTTTACAGTAGCTGGAGTACGGTAAAGAAAATCTGGGTTTGATCATAAAGGAGTGGATCTTAGATTTATATAAATGGAGCAGAATGCTTCTGTGACAGAATTAAGCCTTGTAATTATAAAAAGAGCGCGTTATAATGAACTCATAAAAAAGAAAATTTCTTCGGGGCAGGGTGTGATTCCCTACCGGCGGTATAGTCCGCGACCCGCTTTGGCGGCTGATCTGGTGAAATTCCGGAACCGACAGTAAAGTCTGGATGAGAGAAGAACGCGCAGTATTTAAAGAACGTGCTCAGTGCCCCGGGAAGAAGCTCCCGGGGCTTTTTATGTGAAGAAATAGAAATTTTTTTCGCATAAAGATTTCTTGTGGAAATTTTCTTTGAATATTTCTGAAGAAGGAGAGAGAGTTATGAGTGAACAGATATTACAGAGAGGAAATGCCGTGGAAAGAAGCAGAACAAGAACCATCGCGCAGGTAGCCATGCTTGGTGCTGTGGCAGGAGTATTAATGAATCTTGAGTTTCCGATCCCGTTTCTTGCACCGTCTTTTTATCAGCTTGATTTTTCCGAGGTACCGGTTATGGTAGGAACCTTCGCTATGGGACCTGTGGCAGGTATCCTGATCGAGCTTGTGAAGATTCTCGTACATCTTGTGACTAAGGGAACCATGACTGCCGGTGTTGGTGATGTTGCCAATTTCCTGTTTGGATGTGCCTATGTGGTACCGGCCGGCCTGATCTACCGTTTCCGTCACAAAAAGAGCAGAGTACATGCAGTTGCAGGTATGGCAGTGGGAACAGTTTTGACAGCGATCCTTGCATGCTTTGTCAATGCCTTTGTACTGCTTCCGGCTTACGGTAAGGCGTTTGGAATGCCGATCGAGACCTTTATCCAGATGGGAAGCGCAGTACACAGCTCCGTAAACGGACTGCTTACCTTTGCACTGCTGATCATTGCTCCGTTTAATATCTTTAAATATGCACTGACATCTCTGATCGTATTTGTAATTTATAAGAAGATCCGTGTTGTACTGAAGGGTGACTGATCATAAGCAGCTGCCGGAGGATGAAGAAAAGATCAGAAATTGGTGGTTTCAGATAAATATCTGATAATGTGAGAAATGCCATGTAATATATTGCCGATGGGCAGTAAATTACATGGCATTTTTTATGTCAGGCGTTTTGTTCTGCAGCTTTCATGACTCCAAGCTCACGTCTGGCAAAAACAACGGCCAGCACAAATGCAGAGGTATCTGCAATTGGTCCTGCGTACATGACGCCATCGATTCCGAAGAAGACCGGGAAGATGACGATCAGAGGCAGCAGGAAGAGCACCTGCCTTGTGAGGGACATGATCACACCAAGCCTAGCTTTTCCAATGGAGGTAAAAAAGCAGGCGGACATAGGCTGGATCCCGTTGGCAAAGGTCATCAGCATGAAGATGCGGAGATATTTTTCTGCAAAATGAAAGTACAGGTCGCTGCCGTTTCCGAAGATGCCTACAATCTGATGCGGGAAGAACTGGAAGCAGATAAAAAATATGGTTGCAATCACAGTACATAAGGTTACGGAATAGCGGTATGTCTGGCGTACACGGCTGTATTTTTCGGCACCGTAGTTAAATCCCAAGATGGGCTGGGAGCCCTGGGAGATTCCGATGCAGATGGCCATAAATACCTGATTGACTTTGGAAATGATCCCTGTACAGGCGATTGGAATATCACTCCCGTAGGCGGAGAGTGCTCCGTAATGGCGAAGTGTATTGTTCATGACGATCTGCACTGCAGCAATGGCAACCTGATTGATACAGGATGCCATTCCCAGAGAAAAAATGGCAGACAGATTGCGTGCCTTAGGAATCAGCATGGAGTGGTCCAGGTACATTTTCCGGAGTCTGGAAAAATAAAAGATGATCAGAAGTCCGGATACGATCTGGCCGATCACGGTTGCCCAGGCTGCACCTTTGATGCCCCAGCCGAATCCAAAGATGAAAAGCGGGTCCAGGATGGTGTTGATGGCGGCACCGGCCAGGATGCAGGCCATGGAATAGGTAGGACTCCTGTCTGCTCGGATCAGGTGGTTGCCGCCTGTGCTTAAAACATAAAAGGGAAGCCCAATGGCGGTGATCCCTATGTAATCAATGGCATAGGGCATGACGTCCGGTGTTCCGCCGAAAAAATGAAGAAGTGGCTTCAGGAACAGAAGGACAATGACAGAGAGTATTGTACCGGAGATTATCAGCGCGGAGAGTCCGGTTCCTGCAATGGAGCTGGCTTTTTTTTCGTTTCCTGCGCCCATTTCCAGGTTGTAATTGGAGGCGCTGCCGATTCCCAGGAGCAGTGCAGCAGCAGTAGAGATAATGGTTACGGGAAATGCGATATTTGTGGCGGCATTTCCAAGCATTCCTACGCCCTGTCCGATAAAGATCTGGTCAACGATATTGTACAGAGCGCTGACTAGCATGCTGATGATGGCGGGAATGGCGAATTTGGTGATCAGGCTGCCTACAGGGGCGGTTCCCAGAGGGTTTTCGGCCTGGGCAGCATTGGTCTGGTTTTTCAATGTTTTTTCCTTCTTTCTTGTCTACAGTAGCTGTTTGGTAATGTAATAAGTAAATTTAAATTTTATAGCAGGGTATTTATTATAGCACTATTGTGAAGGGAGTGTAAGTATAAAAAATTGACCTTTGGTTTTGGATGGGATAAAATGTTTTTAGAAAAAATTTTCGGGAAGGAGTTTTTCAGATGGGTAAGATCAACAGTGTGAAAAAACTTACAGATAATAAGTTCGTGAATCTTTATGGGGTGGATGCGACCAGTGTACATGATACGCCGGTTTCTTATTTTGTGGCCTCCAGGGCGAAGAGTGTGGAGGATATGAAGCTTTCTACAGGGGAGAATCATCCGGATGGGGTGATCATTTACAGTGTTTATGGAGAGAAGCGGGATAAGGTTGTGCTGATCCGTCAGTATCGGTATACGATCGGCGGGTATATTTATGAGTTTCCGGCGGGGCTTGTGGAGCCTGGGGAGGATTTCCATGAGGGTGCTGTGCGGGAGATGTTTGAGGAGACCGGGTTGAAGCTGGAGCCGATCAAGGTTGCGGAGGCTTTTGAGAAGCCTTATTTTACGACGATCGGGATGACGGATGAATCCTGTGCTACGGTTTATGGGTATGCCAGTGGTGAGGTTAGTAAGGCTGCTCAGGAGGATAGTGAGGAGATCGAGGTTGTGATCGCGGACCGGGATGAGGTCAGGAGGATCCTGAAGGAGGAGAGGGTTGCGATCATGTGTGCTTATATGCTGATGCATTTTTTGAAAGATGAAGAACCATTTGATTTTTTGAAAGAAATCTGAGAAAAAATCAAGGGGAATCTGCCGTTGGCGGATTCCCCGTTTTGATCAGAGTTCTATGAGTTTTCCCAGGTCTTTGTTGTATTTGCAGTATTTGCCGTTTTCGGAGATAAATGGCTGGTAGGTGTCGGTACGGTTGTCTTTGACGTAGACGATTCCGGTGGCGATCATTTCTACCAGGGAGAAGCGTTTGCTTAAGCTGGAGATCCAGCGGTAGGTTTTTTCGTTGCCGGAGTCTGCCATGAGGAGGTTGTAGCCGCCTGGGCAGGCTTCCAGGGTGAAGTAGATTTTCTGGGATCGGATGGAGGTGTTGAAGACCTGGCCGGTGATGTAGGTGGAGAAGTTGTTTTCTACAAATTGGCGGAAGGTGTAGAGATCGTAGATTACGCCGGTGGTCTCATTTTTGATCTTGTCGCCGCGTTCGATGCGGGCTTTCAGGAGCTTGAGGACTTCGATGGTCCAATTGATGAAGGAGATGCTGCTGTAGGTCATGCTTTCCTGAAGTTGATCGACCAGCTGTTTTGACAGGATGTTGGATTTTGATGCTTCATTAAAAAGTTCTTCGTTCATAAGGTTCCCTCCAGTGTTGGATTTTTATATGGTTTTCGCTCTTTTTTTGTATCTTTTATTATAAGTCTGAATTGTATATAAAGCAATAAAAAATGCGTAAAATACAAAGATAATTATTGAAAAATGATATATAATTAACGAGTGCGTTTTGATAATATCAGTGTTTTCGGCAGCTTGTTTAAAAATGGATTGTAAACATCTAGTTAATTTGAATAAGTATAAGTAAGAGTTTTACCAAATATCGCCATTTTATTGATAAAATTTTGTTGTATATCTCCCTT
Organism: Ruminococcus sp. AF17-12; assembly: GCF_003479245.1. Lineage (NCBI taxonomy): Bacteria > Bacillati > Bacillota > Clostridia > Eubacteriales > Oscillospiraceae > Ruminococcus > Ruminococcus sp. AF17-12. The sequence continues at coordinate 50,384 of NZ_QUGY01000012.1, read as the reverse complement.
GACATAAAGCCTTCCTCCGGGTGTATCATAGTGCTGTGCTAAAGGAGGTAGACTATTATGTTTGAGACATTACAGGAGAAGACGGAAGAGAAAGCAATGGTGCAGTTCCTTGAACGCTTTACAGATTATCCATTTCTGGTAAAGTTCAAGAATTCCGAGTATCACATCGGAGAGGGTGAACCTACATTTACGGTGAATTTTAAGAAAGCGATTCCTCTGGCGGATCTGATGAAGAGCACATCCCTTGCACTGGGTGAGGCGTATATGCGTGGGGATCTGGATATCGAGGGAAATCTTTATGAAGCGCTGGATCATTTTCTAGGTCAGATGGGGAAATTTTCTACCAATGAATCTGCTCTGAAAAAAATCATGTTCAGTTCAACATCAAAGAAGAACCAGGAAAAGGAAGTGACCAGCCATTATGATATTGGAAATGACTTTTATAAACTTTGGCTGGATGAGACTATGAGTTATTCCTGCGGGTATTTTATCCATGAGGATGATACGTTGTATCAGGCACAGGTAAATAAAGTTGATTATATCCTTAAAAAATTACATCTGGAAGAGGGTATGAGTCTTTTGGATATCGGCTGCGGCTGGGGTTTTCTGCTGATCGAGGCAGCTAAGAAATATAAGGTTCATGGTACCGGTATCACCTTAAGTCATGAACAGTATGCAGAATTTCAGAGACGGATTAAGGATCAGGGGCTGGAAGATTATCTTACGGTAGAGCTGATGGATTACCGTGATCTGCCGAAGAAGGAGTATCAGTTTGACCGTGTTGTCAGTGTCGGTATGCTGGAGCATGTTGGACGTGATAATTATCAGCTGTTTCTTGATTGTGTGGAAAAGGTTCTGAAGCCGGGCGGACTGTTTCTGCTTCACTTTATCAGTGCTCTGAAGGAGCATCCGGGTGACCCGTGGGTCAAGAAATATATTTTCCCGGGCGGAACTGTTCCGAGCTTACGTGAGATCCTGAACCATATGGCAGAGGACAATTTCCATACCCTGGATATCGAAAATCTCCGTCTGCATTACAATAAGACATTGCTTCACTGGGAAAAGAATTTCCGGGACAATATTGAAAAAGAAAAGACTATGTTTGACGAAGAGTTCCTGCGTATGTGGGATCTGTACCTGTCAGCATGTGCGGCAACCTTCCACAACGGAATTATCGATCTTCACCAGATTCTTATGACCAAGGGTGTGAATAATGATCTGCCGATGACACGCTGGTATTGATAAAAGCCTTTACAAACCTGCCGGAAAGGAATATCATACTTCTATAAAATTATTTATTAAAGCGTATAAGGAGCCTGTGGATTCAGCATATGATTACAGAAATGCTGAATCCGCAGGCTTTGTTTTTTAACCGATAAACCGCGAAGGAGTTATTCGGTCATGAGCAAGTAGCGAAGCGTATTGCGAATATTCGCTTGACTATTCCGTTTACCGATAATTATGGAATGTGCATAAAAACAAAGCTGCAAACTTGTTCAATAAGCAGAATCATAGAAAACTATCTTGACAGATCAGAAGAAAAGAATAATAATGTAATTACTTTAATAAAATAATTAATAAAAGATGATATGCAATAGAAAGAAATTAGAGGAGGAGAATAAGATGCTTCAACAGGTAATGACAAATCCCGGAGAGATTATTTTCAGAGAGGTTCCGGTTCCGGAAGTGGGAGATGACCAGGTTCTGGTTAAGATCATGAACATTGGTATCTGCGGATCAGATATCCACGTATATCACGGTAAGCATCCTTTTACAAAATATCCGGTAACACAGGGACATGAAGTATCCGGTGAGATCACGGGGCTTGGAAAGAATGTGACAGGTTTTAAGGTTGGCCAGAAAGTAACCATCGAGCCTCAGGTATACTGCGGACATTGCTATCCGTGCCGCCATGGAAAATATAATCTCTGCGAGGAACTGAAGGTTATGGGCTTCCAGACAACAGGAACAGCTTCTGAATTCTTTGCAGTAGATGCATCTAAGGTAACACCGATCCCGGAGGAGATGTCTTACGAGGAAGGTGCAATGATCGAGCCGCTGGCAGTTGCAGTCCATGCCGTGAAGCAGATGGGCGATGTAAAAGGGATGAACATCACAGTGATCGGTGCAGGTCCCATCGGAAATCTTGTTGCGCAGACAGCCAAAGGAATGGGGGCAGCCAGGGTTATGATCACGGATGTCAGTGACCTTCGTCTTGCAAAAGCAAAAGAGTGCGGCATTGATATCTGTGTAAACACGAAGGAGAAAAATTTCGGAGAGGCGCTGGTAGAGGCATTTGGTCCGGATAAGGCAGATGTGATCTATGACTGTGCCGGAAATAACATCACCATGGGACAGGCCATCCAGTATGCGAGAAAAGGCAGCGTGATCGTACTGGTAGCGGTATTTGCAGATATGGCAACCGTTGACCTTGCTGTTGCCAATGACCACGAGCTGGATATCAAGAGTACTATGATGTACCGTCATGATGATTATGTAGATGCCATTGATCTTGTAAATGCGGGAAAGGTTCATTTAAAGCCGCTGATCTCAAAGACATTTAAGTTCGCAGATTATCTGAAGGCTTATCAGTATATTGATGAGAACCGTGAGACAACCATGAAGGTTATCATCAATGTGCAGGAGAAATAATTTCTGCAGATTATAAGTGATATAAGAAAAACTCCCGGATGTTTGGCTGTCCGGGAGTTTTCAGATGGTGGCGGTGTCAGATTATGGGAGAATTTTTGGAACAGTTTTGAGTGATTTGTTTATTGATATGTGGTATGGTTATTATATCTTATAGGATTCTTGTCTGTATGGACATTCTGAAAGCTTCGTATTCTGGAGCGTTTTCCATTTTAAGTTCCTGTAGAGTTTGTAAAAATACGTTTTATGGGGTTTTTATGTTTTGATGATGTGGTATAATTTGTATATACCGGTGGGAGTGATCAATCGTTTGTTTTTGGATGGACGGTCGGATGAAGTGCAGCGTGTGATGACGGATGTAAAATGGCGTCAGAAGCTGTATGATGAGTATGAACTGTAACAAGTGATATGAGTATGACGAGGAGAAAATAGCATGGAGAATATTTTTCACAGAGTAAGTATCCGTAAATATGAAGATAAACCCGTAGAGAAGGAAAAGATCTTTCAGATCCTGAAAGCGGGTATGCAGGCGCCCAGCGCATGTAATCAGCAGCCGTGGGAATTTTATGTTGTGACAGATAAGGAGAAGATCCTGGAGCTTTCCAAAGCCACTCCCTATTCCGGATGTGCAGCAGGTGCACCGGTTGTGATCGTTCCGGTATATCGGAAAGAGGGATTGCCTGTTCAGGATATGGCACAGATCGATATGTCTATCGCACAGGAGAATATCTGGCTGGAAACGGATGCACTGGGACTTGGCGGCGTGTGGATCGGAATTGCACCGCTTAAGGATCGTATGGCGCTGGTCCATGATATTCTGAAGCTTCCGGAGAATGTGGAGGTATTTTCTCTTTTTGCCCTGGGGTACCCGGCAGAGAGCAGAAAGCAGCAGGATCGTTTTGATAAGAGCAGGATCCACTTTGTAGAATAAAAAAAAGCCTTCTTTGAGGAAGATAACATCCGGAAACAGAAGAAGTCTGAATGTAGTGAAAAATACCAATAAATCCTCTGAAAATTTGTGCAGAACGCATTTTGCATGACCGGGATTTTTACGATAAAATGTAAGTATAAGAACTGAAAAACTGCATTAAAATGAAAGAGGTGAAGGGTATGAAGGAATATGAGATCATCATTGAAACCATTAATCCCTGCGGCGGCGATCGTCATTCTCAGCAGGAGATCATTGAAGCAAATATCGAGAGCCCGGAAGCTTTCGTAAAAGAAAAAGGAAGATTTCCGATCATTGATAAGATCGAGAATCCCGATGGCGGAGTCGTGATCGTAACCGGTGACGGAAAAGGATACATGGTAAGATATACATTTTCTGAATAATGGATAATGCGGCGTATGTGACGGGAAACGGATCGTAAAGCAGAGCTGGGATCAGATCTGGCTTCGTTACATACGCCGTGTTTTGGCTTTTACCTAAAAAATGCATAAAAAAACATATGCAAATTTATAAAATATATATAAATTATTTGTTGAATTTTTATAAAAAAAGGAGTAAAACATTAGATAAATAAAAAAGAGAAATGCATGGAACAGGACAGATCACAAGAAGCAGACCGGATCACAGAGAGCCGCAGCTGGTGAGAAGCGGCAGAAGGTATTTTGTGATATCATTTGGGAGCATCCCGCTGAATAGAAATCTTTAAGTAAGCCGGGACGTAGTCTTCACGTTACAGAAGAGGCTGTTTGATATGACAGTAATAAGTGGTCGCGTTTAGCAATAAATACGATAATACAAAGTGGTACCACGGAACATTCCGCCTTTGTTATCCGAAAGGATAGCAAGGGCGTTTTTTGATGCAATAACTGTTTTACGGTCATTGTATCATGTATAAAAAACACAAAGGAAAGAGAGTTGATATTATGAACGGAATCACAATGATGATCATAGCCATTGTAGTTCTCGGAGGCGCATATCTTCTGTATGGCCGTTATCTCCAGAACAAATGGGGCATTGATCCGAAAGCAAAAACTCCGGCATACGAAATGGAGGACGGAGTTGATTATGTACCGGCTGATACAAATGTAGTATTTGGACATCAGTTTGCATCCATAGCAGGTGCAGGTCCCATCAACGGACCGATCCAGGCCGCAATTTTCGGTTGGCTGCCGGTTCTGTTATGGATCCTCATCGGTGGTGTATTTTTCGGAGCTGTGCAGGATTTTGCATCCATGTATGCATCCGTAAAGAATAAAGGACGTACGATCGGATATATCATCGAAGCGTATATCGGAAAGCTTGGAAAAAAATTATTTCTTTTATTCTGCTGGCTGTTCTGTATTCTGGTCGTTGCCGCATTTGCAGATGTTGTAGCAGGAACCTTTAACGGATTTGCCGTAAATGATGCAGGAACAGTTACAAAGGTAGCGGCAAACGGAGCTGTTGCAACCACTTCCATGTTATTTATATTTGAGGCTGTTGCACTTGGATTTTTCCTTAAATATACAAAATTCAACAAATGGGTCAACACTGCAGTCGCAATTTTACTGCTGGTAGCAGCAATTGTGCTGGGACTTAATTTCCCCATGTATGTAAGTCTTGGAACCTGGCATATCATCATTTTTGTATACATTCTGATCGCCAGTGTCGCTCCTGTATGGGCACTGCTTCAGCCACGTGATTATCTGAACAGCTATCTGCTCATTTTTATGATCGTCGGTGCGGTTATCGGTGTATTTGTTGCCAATCCTTCCTGTAACCTGAAGGCATTTACAAGCTTTAACGTAGACGGACAGTATATGTTCCCGATCCTGTTTGTAACCATCGCCTGCGGTGCTGTTTCCGGCTTCCATTCACTGGTATCTTCCGGTACTGCATCCAAGCAGATCAAAAATGAGAAAAATATGCTTCCTGTTTCCTTTGGAGCAATGCTGATGGAAAGTATGCTTGCCATCATCGCACTGATCGCAGTTGCATCCTTTGCAGATGGTGAAGCAGCAGCACAGGGACTTACAACACAGCCGCAGATTTTTGCAGGTGCTATCGCAAACTTCCTTTCTGTAGTTGGCCTTCCGCATTCCCTGGTATTTACCCTGATCAACCTTGCTGTATCCGCATTTGCACTGACCTCTCTTGATTCTGTAGCCAGAGTTGGACGTCTGTCATTCCAGGAATTTTTCCTTGATTCTGATACAGATGAGGAAAACATGAGCCCGTTCCTGAAGGTGGTGACAAATAAATATTTTGCAACAGTTATCACACTGGTACTTGCTTACATGCTTACAAAAGTAGGTTATGCGGAGATCTGGCCGCTGTTCGGTTCCGCAAACCAGCTGTTATCTGTACTTGCCCTTGTAGCCTGTGCAGTATTCTTAAAGAAAACAAAACGTCAGGGCTGCATGCTCTGGATCCCGATGGTATTCATGATGGCAGTTACCTTCACAGCACTTGGCATGACCATCACAAAGCTTTCAAAGGCACTGGTAACAACAGGGCTGGATCTTGGAAACACCTTACAGCTTGTATTTGCAGTATTACTGCTGATCCTTGGTGTATTGGTAGCGATCCAGGGCGTGAAGAAACTGCTTGAGAAGACAGATGATAAAAAAGCAACGGCATAACATTATCGGATAAGATCACGGATATCTGTTTAGCTGAAGAGGCATGAGTCATATAAAAGGCTCATGCCTTTTTGCATTCATGGAACCTTGAGATATCTAGAGACGATTTATGACCCCATGCGCCTGCATTCATTGGGAGTCATTCCGAATTGCTTCTTAAAAGCAGTCTGAAAGTGACTTTGGCTGGAGAAACATAAAAAGGTGCTGATCGTACTGATGGATTTGTTGGTATATTGCAGCAATTCTTTACCTTCCTCCAGCTTACAGCGCAAAATAAATGCGCTGACAGAAAAACCAAGGGTCTTTTTAAATAATCAGGAAATGATGGCTGCGATGATGGAAGGAATGCCGCTTCGTCAGTTGTTAAGCTTCGTTCCCGGAATTAAAAGAGAAATGCTGGAACAGATGGTTGGTGCTTTAAACGAAGGCGTTGCATATAATAAAAAAAATGTATCAATGGAAATGAAAGCCTTATGCCAGACCAGAAATTAGAGAATCTACTTAATCTTGCCATGAATGCCCTGCCGCAGGAACGGGCAAAATCGGAAAATCTGAATGTGGGATATGATCCCACCACCAGGCTGTGGGATGTGATCGTGAAGTACAGCGGACCGGAAAGCGGACTTGGTGGTGAGAGGATCCAGGTGGTCCCGCTGCTTGGTGGTTATGCAGTAGTGACATTGCCGGAAACGGAAATTGCTGCATACTCAGTCAGAGAGCAGATCGAGTTTATAGAAAAGCCCAAGAGACTTTATTTTGAGACCTTTGAAGAACGGGAGGCAAGCTGCATTTTGCCGGTGCAGAATGGAGCCGATGGCTTAACCGGCGAAGGGATTTTGGTGGGTATTGTGGATTCCGGAGTAGACTATTTCCATCCGGATTTTAGAAATGAGGATGGCAGTACCCGGATTCTGCGACTGTGGGATCAGAGTGTAGCTGGAAATCCACCGGAAAACTATGTATCAGGAACTGAATATACGAAGGAAGAAATTGATGAGGCGCTTGCACTCGGGGAAACCGAAGGCAGGCGCCTTGTTCCGTCTGGAGATTTCAGCGGACATGGAACAGCAGTTCTTGGAATAGCAGCAGGAAATGGGAGAGCATCGGATGGAGTGAATCGAGGCGTTGCGTATAGAAGTGATCTTCTGGTGGTAAAAATGGGAAATCCACGGGAAAATTCATTTCCGCGGACAACGGAGCTGATGGAGGGGATTGATTACCTGATACGGCAGGCAGTGAAGATGAGAAAACCGATCGTCATAAACATCAGCTTTGGGAATAATTATGGTTCCCATGAACCTTATAATTAAGGGAAAACATAAGAAAACACTGATATTTCCTGTGTTTTCAGGCAATTCAGTGTTTTACTCGGATTCATGTTTGGTTGTTGTTTGAGTCTTATAATACTCGGTCAGGATCATGTTAATCTGCTGGGAACGTGTACGATAGTTCGCTTTTGCATCCTTATCAATCTCAGCAACCAGTTCTTTGGACAAAGTAGTATAGACCTGAATATTGTTGGAACTGATAGCCATGTGGCACCTCCGATTCAATTTAATAGAATTATTCTATCATACTTCTTCGGGAGGGGCAATGTGAACTGAAAATTGAAGAATTATTGTTACTGTAAAATTGGAACGGTCGTAAAGAAAATCTATGAATAGAGAACGATAAGAAAGGTAGAACAGACAATGAAGAAAACAATTTTTGAAGAGATGGGCGGTACTTATATCAGACATGGGGATTATCTTATCCCTGCTCTTACCTTACCGAAGGAAGAAGAACAAAGGGTTGTCGGTGTATGGGGACAAAGACATTTGCGGTATTTGAAGGAATACCGCAGATTGCTATATCTGAATATGCTTACAAGCGGCAGGCTGAATGGTTATTTGGCTGATATAGAAGAACAGGCACAGGAACGCTTTGAAAGACTTGTAGAACAGATGAAACAGGCACAAGGCATTACAGAACAGCTAAAGGTGGAAAATGTCTTGGAATGGATAGGAAGAATGAACAATATACAAGTATGTGCGAGGGAGATTGTGGATAAAGAGATAATTTATCAAGAATGAAATGTAAGATAAATAGTGTATAAAATGTAGCAGGGCATCATAAGATAAAATTGTAATTGCATTTTCCACATAGTTCGTGTAAAATGTAATTAGAAAAGCTGTGCATCAGCGGTGGGTTGACACCTAAAATCTGATACGTTTTCCGAACGAAGGTGTCGGAGGTTGGCAGGCAACGGAAAAACCTGATATTTTCCAGACGAAGGTGCTGGAGGTTGGCAGACAACGGAAAAATCAACCATGAGAAGGGAATGTTTAGTGCTGCGGCGTGAACATTCCCTTCTCTAAATTTTATGGGATAAGGATTAAGTTATGGACAAAAGACGTGCAATTCAGATTATGACAAAAGCGGCACAACTATATAAAGAACATCTTGAGGATCAGAAGGTTTTGTTCCTATATGGCTTACCGAAAGAGGTGAATAAGCAATTACAGGAAAGTAATAAGATTTTGTCATCTGTACAGGGATATGAAGTTGTTTTCCATAGATACAATTTTTTACATTTGACAGGAGTTCGATTGAATAAAAAAGAGACAGCTTCTGCAATTCATTTTTACCAGAAATGCCTGGATAAGCGATTAACAGAAAATGATTTTGTTTTTGCAAAAGATGGCTCTACGGGGCAAAAATTGGATATATTGGAACGTATGATGCTTATTAAGAAAAACGTAACAATGATAGGAGAATTTACAGATCGAGGACCGAAATTATATACAGAAAAAGCTGCCGGGAATATATGTGGTTGTATTGGCTTCGTAAAAGATAAAAATACGAAATTAAATGTACCGAACACATTGCTGAAAAAGGACATCAGAGATGTAACAGCACAGCCTACATATAAAGTATTTGCTGTAATATCAAAACACTATACAGATGAGAAATATACAAATCTTGTGAAGATGGACAAAAGTATTGATTTGAAAGAGTGTTGTTTCTCAGAAACAATAGAAAATATGATAGATAGAGAAAATCTATAATGAAATATAAAGAAACCATGCTACTGCTTTTTGTAACAGTATCATGGTTTTATTGTTTGTCGTCTATATTTTAAGTTGATTATTACTTTACAAAATTGGCAATGTTATAATTATCATTGATTTTAGAAGAAGGGAGTATCGAGGGAAATTAGTGGAACTGGTTTTGCAAGCATAGCGTTTGGATATCCAAACGCACTTTGGGAGCCCCCCAAACCCCATTTGTTGGCTTTACAAAGTAGGAATTTTTTGCTCAAGATAAAAAGAGAGTGCGTAAGCGGAAAGAAATCAAATTATGCTTACGCACTTTGTGCCTCACTTTTGCTCGGTGGTTAGCAGTTTGTGAATTATTGGGATGAAGCAATATAACTGTTTTGAGAAAACGGGATATTTTTTATATTAGTAGTTTAAACATTATAGTTCTGTGTTGTGCGATTTTTGCCTGGATTGAACAGGATGTTTTTTTTGCAATTCCTGTTTCCTCTGATATTCAAGTTCCCAGGTACGATGAGAGAAGCTATAGGGATCTTCCATATTGAGATCATCCACTTCATGGGTTGCGATATCACGATAGTGATAGTCATAATATTCACCAAAAGTACCTTTGAGCTGCTCAATCAGTTTCTCTCGGAAAGTAGGTCGTATCTGGATTCTGGCATCCAGTAATTCTGTATATTGCTCTGGTTTAGGCCGGAGTTTTTCCTCTTGGAAAGCGACAGCATCTTTTTCAAGCTGCTCTTTGAGAGCCATATCCTGAGAATCGAGAATATCCAGATTCTTATCCATCTGGTCGTATTTTCTGGAAAGGCTCGCCATATCTTTCTCTGTGGAGCATTCAGCCTGAAACAGCAGCTGTTCTTTGGCAGATTTCAGTTCCTCGATTTCTTCTGTTACGGTTGTAAGCTGCTGGTTTAACTTTATATGCTGGAAAGGATTTAGAATACTGGTTTTACTTTTTTGCACATTTAGTTCTTTCTTTTCAGTAACTTTCGCTTTGAGCTTTTTCTTAATGGTATCATATTTATTTAGGATAGGACGAAAATGCTGCATCCAGTCATGGATCACTTCTTTTTGCATTTCATTATGAAGTAAATGATATTGTGTAAAAATCATATGATTGCGGATTGCTTCTAATGTTTCTGCAATTACCGGAATAGATTTTTCGACAGCTTGAACCAATTTTTTTATCTGTGTTTTTAATTCCCGTAGTATTCTGTTATCCGCACGAACCCGACGGTTGATTTCACACCGGTCTGCTATCATGCCTTTCTTTTCCATATTCTGGGCAATGTAGCCTTCGTGGATGGTTGGCTGTTCAGTGATTCCCTGAGCTGCAAAACTGCGGTGATCAATGGCGGCATTTATCTGATTAAGGGCAAGCATTTTATTTACGGCATCTGCCCAGTTTGCTCTCCAGAGGCAGAGCTGTTCCTCACTGTTCCATTGTTCGGAAATCGGGTTTTGTCTGCCATACCGGGTGCTTTTTGGATGTTTGTCGATACGTTCATAACCTTTCTCCTGTGCTGCCGAGGGAGTCAGATATACTTTCTTTTTCCCAGCTTTATAACGATACTGTTTTTCCCAGCCCTCTTTCTGAGCATCCTTAAATTCAGAAGCAGTAAATCCCTTTTCCTCTCCATCTTTGATGCATAGATATTCTTTTTCGGTTTTATACTGCCATGTTCCGTTTTCGTTTAATGGACGGACAGTAAGTAGAATGTGTGCATGGGGATTGTGACCATCTGTATCGTGAATGGCGAAATCGGCACACATTCCCATATCTACAAAATTCTTTTGAATAAAATTCTGAAGAAGAGAAATATTGCTGTCTTTATCCAACTCAATAGGGAGTGCGACAACAAATTCTCTTGCCAGTCGGCTGTCTTTTGTTTTTTCAGCAGCTTCTACAGCATTCCAGAGTTGCTCCCGGTTTTTCCATTTAGGCGGAGCCATAGGGGGAAGCATTACTTCCTGATAGATCAGTCCATGTTTTCGGGTGTAGTCATGCTGGATGCCATCGTAATCATTGTATATGCGGCTACAGCTCATATAAGCAGATGCAGCGACAGCAGACCGCCCGGAACCACGGCTGACGACCTTGGCTTGCATATGATAAATTGCCATATCTGGCACCTCCTTTCGATGTTGCCTGCAACAGCGGATAGCCCTCGGCAGAGCGCACGAGCCCCGTAGGGGATACCACCGCCCGATTTATCGGGTGGTGAGTAAGTGCGCCCTTCGGGAGTAGAACTTGTGTATTTACATTCCTCTTAGCCGGAGCATCAGCTCCCGCTTTAGGGTATCTAAATCCATTTCTTTAATATGTGGAGCAATGCTTTCCAGAATCGCTCCTTCTTGAATCAATCTGCGTGTTCTGGCATTACGTTCCTTTTTACGGTTTCTTGCTTCGATTTCTTCCAGTCTGTGTTTTGCCTGTAAAAGCACTTTTTCTTCTGGTGTCATAATTCTTTTATTTGCCATATCTGGCACCTCCTTTTTATGCCCGTATCCGGGCGATTTAGTTTTAAAATCTTGTGGTTTAGTACTATAGTTTTAGATAACTGACAGTGGCATGTCTCTGGTGATAAATAAGAAAAGAAAGTAGTACTACTGTCAGTGAAAAATAGTTATTGTGCGATGCTGCTTTGTTTCAACTCTGGTTTGAAGTGTGATTATCTAACAGAATTTTTTTCGTTTTTTTTAAATTAGCTGTTGCATTGTCCTGACGGATATTCCGGTTATTGATACGGATGGGAACACATCTCTCCAGAATCCGGTCATAAATTCGCTTGTGTGCGATATCAGCGGCGTTATTCAGCTCTGATAAAGTGAGATTGGTTGTTATGATCAGGGGCTTTTTACTGCGGTAACGGCTGTCAATCACATTGAATACCTGTTCCAGTGCAAAGTCAGAGTTCCGTTCAATTCCGAGGTCATCAATGATCAGAAGGCTGTAGCGGTTTAAGCTGTGGATGAACTGATTCCTGTCTTCAAAATGCATTCCGGTAAGGGTATTCAGAATCCGGGAAAAGTTGGTCATCAGTACCGGGACGCCTTTTTCCAGAAGGGCATTGGCAATGCAGCCTGCAAAGAAAGATTTTCCAGTACCGACATCGCCCCAGATGAGAAGTCCGGAAGCGTTTGCTTTCATCTCTTCCCAGTTACTTACATAATTGTGTGCAAGTTTCATTTCCGGATTGCTGCCGTTATCTTTGGCAAAGGTGTAGTCATAAAGTGATTTGTCCTGTAAGCCGCTGGTTTTGAGATGCTCTATTTCCATTTGCTTTTCATGAAGTTTTCTCTGGGCTTCCTCCTGTTCAAAGATCTCCTGCTGGCACTTACAGCGGATGGAAGGAATAAGAACCTTTCCCTGTAATTCATGCCTGCACTGTCTTGGCGTATTGCATTTGGAACAGTAGATCAGGTGATTTGTTTCGTTAAAATATTCATCAGACTGAAGCTCTCTGTTTGGTGTGATAGCTGTTGGTTTTTCTGTAAATGTTGTCATAATGTTTCGTATTCCTCACTTTCATAATTTCGTTGCCGGGAAACAGGATGATCCTGTCTTGCCCAACGGATGATGGTAGCTGCATGGTTTTGGTATTGCTTTCCGGTAGAAGCCATATAACCGGATAAGCGTTCCATATAGTCCTGCCAGTCAGGGATTGTCTGCCGGATATTTTCCAGCTCCGTCTCTGACAGAAAAACATTTTGAAATGTTCCATAGGGTGAGCGTGGCTCTTTACTCCCTCTTATTGTTAAATGGTTCTTTTTTATCTCTTTCTTATTACTGGACAGTTTTCTGTCTGTATCAGGGAAAGAATCCTGTCTGTCAATAGGACAGTTTTCTGTCTGTCTTGAGGAAAGAATTCTGTCTGTATTGCTGAGGGTTTCTTTCGGGATTTTTACATAGATCCGATTAGGGTGTCCGGGTCCCTGCCGTTTTCGGAAGATAAGCTCTTGTTTTTCCAGTACTGCCAGAGCAGTTTTCACCGTCATCTGGCTTTTGTGGAGAACTTCTGCCAGTGCTTCAATCGTAAAGTAGAGGAACACATGACCATTTGTATCTGACCAGCCCTCATTTTTCTGGGAAAGCCTTGCACGGTCGAGCAGGATCATATAAAGCATTTTGGCAGTTTCGTTTATTTCCATGTCCAGAAGAAAACGGGGAAACATCATATAAGATGGCAGGCTTGTGTCTGCTGTCAGAAAGTCCGTCATGTGTTCACCTCCAATCACAATGGTTTATTCTCCAAGAAAATCCCAGTCTATATCACGATCCGGCTGTTCTTTTTCAGGAGCTGGAAAGGGCATCCTGATGGGGGATTCCCTTTCCAACATGCCTGCAGTCAGCCCGGACAGAAAAATCGGCAATGACTGTTTCAGGCTGTGTTCTACTGCTTCTACAATCTGTTTCACAAAAAGTTCTTCCCGTTCCCTTGTTTCCAGATAGGGATCAGCCTGAGTGCGGTAGTAGCGGTCAAAATAATCGACCAGTGCAAGGGAGATTACCTGGCTGTAAGATTTAAAATTCTGTCTGTCCATCGTCTGTAAATATTCCCAGGCTCTCCGCTGCTGGTCTTTGTCCAGATTAAATCGCAGGTTTGTGTTGCGGATATGGTTCTGCATGGCTTATCCCCTCCTTTTCAGGCTCATATAAGCCAGAGATTCATAACCTTTGGCAGTGGCACAGATATCATCAAGGATGGTAACTCGTGATTTGTCATACGCTCCAAAGTTACGGATCAGGCATCCACCGCCTCCGACCACATACAGGCGCATCAGGCCAGGATTGTATTCATATTTGCGGAGCGTGGCAAAAATATCTGTGACATACTGTCTGGCAACAGCAGTAATACAATCCAGATAAGACGCTGAAATGTCAGCGGTTCCAAACCGCAGAATCTGCTCTACGGTAGATTCTTCAATCTTTACTCCGAAGTTGTCCAGAACAGCGTTTTTAGCGGCAATCATGCATTGGTTTACGCCAAACTTTTCTGTCCAGCACCGGCTTTCCTGTGCTTTCTTATTATTGATATACAGAATGTTCATGGTTCCGTTGCCGATATCTGCAAGAAGATTTGTCCCCTTGAAATCTCCAAGTCGGTTTACGATAGCCGGATATCCCTGCGGGTAAAGGCTGCATCCCACAAAACGGAGATGATACTCTTTGCTGTTAAATCGGTAATGGACTTCTGGATTCTGGAGCAGATAGGAACGGAAATCTTCTCTCTGGTTTCTGATCCATGTCAGAGGAAGCCCGGCAGCCAGATGAACGTCTGCTTCACGGATGGAAAAGACATTCAGTTCCCTTGCAATCGCCATGAGAGTTAGAAGATAATATTCTTCGTCCATAGCTTTATCTGGGATAAATTCTTTGTGTCCTTCGCCAATCCGGTAGTAAATGCCGTTATATTCCAGAATATTCCCGGTGAAGATGGGTTCTGTTTCATAGGCTTTGATTCCGGTTGGTGTGACGGTATTTGCTGTTTTCATGTTGCCGTAGCCGTGATCTACAGCAATGATTTTTGTGTTTCTGAGTTCTCGCATAAAAAACACCTCCATTTTCGTATTGATTAATTCAGCAGGCTGTACCGGTGTGGTACTGCTTTGCTGTGAGATAAGCATACGAAAGTTGGAGGAAAAAGACATTGAGGGAAAATTGAGTTGGAATTGAAAAATAGGATATAATTTTGTAAAATAGAGCAATTTCTTTAGTTTTTTATAGCCCTGCATTTTTTTGTTATAAACGTTCATTAAATGTTGACATGTTATTATATAAATGATAAAATTGTACAATAAAATGTGGAAAGTTGGATGGAATTTATTGAATTATAATAAAACTAATCGTACTTAACTGGCGGCTTATGTATTTGTAGAACTTAGAATAATAGAAAATTTAAAATATTATCAATTTTTACAGCTGTTGCAATGCTTTCAGTAGGAACAACAGTTTTTGCAAGTCCTTAACTGTTGTTTGATAAGGAGTGTAGTTTTATACAAATAGTGATATTATTGCAAAAAACTAGGATTTTATAAAAATAAAAAAATCAAGTCTATAGCTGTTTGAAGTGAGGAGAAAAGCGTATGAGAAATGTGTTGGCAACGGACATAAAAAACAATATTCGAAGCATTCGCTTTATTTTGGGGATTTTTCTAATCGTTTCGGCTACCCTGATGTCTGAGCATGAGATGTTGCAGAAGATCATAAATGCAGGCGGATCTGCAGAAGGACCAGGCTGGTTCGTAGCATACACCTATTGTATGAACAGCGTTAATATGCTTCTGTTTGTTCCCATTGCCGTTGCTTTTGCGGGTGGAGAGAATACGGAGGCTGAGCTGCACAGTCGTTTTTTTCTGTTCAGTTATATCCGTTCAGGGAGAAAACAGTATCTCGTAGGAAAAGCAGCAGGATTGTTGGTCTCCGGAGGTTTGACAGCTTTTTTAGCCATGGTGTTCCTTCTTGTAATCTGTATACTGAGGTTCGGTCAGTATCCTTCTCTGATTGACGGAAATTATGAGATGGCAGTGCTTGTGGGCAGAACGGCGGTAAGCTTTCTGAGATTGTTTTTAAATGGCGCTTTTTGGGCGCTAATTGGCGGTACGTCGGCTGTCATAACAAAAAATCGCTATATGTCCTATGCCGTTCCTTTTATTCTTTATTATGTCCTGACCGTATTTCAGGAGCGTTACTATCAAAAAGCATTCTTTCTGAGTCCCCGCTATTGGGCGGCGTCTATTTACTACAATGATATCTTCTGCATTGCTATATTAGCGGTTGGAAGTTTTTTAACGGCACTGATCTTTATGTGCGCAATAGAAAGAAGGTTGCGGTATGCGTGATATTAAACAGGCTTTTTGGATTGCAGGCCAGAATTTCTATGGATGGAAAAAAAGTCCGAGGATCTGGATGACCTTTATTTTGGCAGCTATATTATGTCTGATGCTGTCGGATCAGATTATTTCCCATGCGATAAAATATGAGACAATCCTTCAGGTATTCGAGCCGTTTATTTGGACATATGGGGATGCATCCTCTGTTATGCTGTCCTCCCTGCTTTTAATCCTGCTCTTTGCGGACATGCCATTTATCAGTCAGGCAACTCCGTATTGGCTTGTACGCACAAAACGGAAGATATGGCTTGCGGGTCAGATTATCTATGTGATCCTGGCGACTGTGATCTATAATATTTTTTTGGCTGTGATGCTTGGAATTATGGGAGCTCCCTTTTCCTTTACGGGAAATGTGTGGAGCGAAACAGCGGCAATGTTGGGCTATGGCGGTGGGGAGAGCATAACCGTTCCTGTTTCCATAAAAACAATGGAAAGCTCAACTCCTTATATGTGCGCAGCAATAGTGTTTGGACTTGTACTTTTATATACTCTTTTTATCGCAGTTCTCATGTTGTTTTTAAATCTGGCTGCGGGAAATATGGCAGGGGTGATCGGTGCTTTTGCAGTCAGTCTGTATGGGCTCCTGCTGAACCCAGATGTTTTCCGGAAACTGTTTCATTTTACAGAAAGTCAGGAATATAGGGCGAACGTGTTCTGCGGCTGGCTGTCTCCGTTGAACCAAGCTACCTTTCCCATGCACAGCTTTGGTTATGATTACCTGCCAGGGATCGGGATGAGCATGTTCATATTTGCAATATTAATCATAGCGCTGATCGGCTTGTCAGCCGTCCGAATTAAGGGCTATAATTTCTCTTTTACGCAGACAAACGAATAAATGGAGGGCAAAATGGAATATGCAATCAGGTTGAAGGGACTGACAAAATCCTTTCAAAAAGAAAAAGTATTAAAGAACATTACCCATGATTTTGAAAAAGGGAAGATTCATGGGATTATGGGGTTTAACGGTTCAGGGAAAACCGTAATGTTTAAATGCATCTGTGGATTTTTACAACCTGAGAGCGGCACAGTGCTCGTAGGGGGAAAACAGATCGGAAAGGAGCTGGACTTTCCAGATTCCGTAGGCATTATCATTGAAAACCCTGGCTTCTTTCTGGATCTCAGCGGTTTTGCGAATTTAAAGAGACTGGCGTCTCTGAAACACCGTATTTCCGATGACGATGTGAGGGCGACGATGCGTGCCCTAGGGCTTGATCCTCTGTCTAAAAAGAAGGTAGGACAGTATTCTCTTGGAATGCGTGAACGTCTTGGTATCGCACAGGCAATCATGGAAGATCCGGAGCTTTTGATATTGGACGAGCCTTTTAATGGTCTGGACAAGCAGGGGGCAGGAGAGGTCTGCGAGCTTTTGCGGGGATTAAAGGAACGAGGGAAGACTATTCTTATCGCAGCACATAACATGCTGGAGATCGAATGGCTCTGCGATACGATCTGTGAGATGGATGCAGGTGTCCTGACGCAGATAAAATAAAAATACGGGGGAAAGAATATGGGAAAGGTATTAATTAAATGCATTCAAACACCAATGCAGAAATATTTTTATGATCGTTCTTTGGATTCTGTAGTTATGGTGAATGATGAAGAATATCAGATATTAAAAACTGTGGAAAAGACAAAATTGGTTCCTGATGGAGTGTTAAGACGGTTTGTGAAAAGCGGATTATTGCGTGAGACTGCGATAGAAGAAATTGAGCATCCTGAGACAGAAAACTTACATTTGTTGGCAGAACATTATATGTGCAATCTGATTTTGCAGGTAACTCAGCAGTGTAATTTGAGATGCAAATATTGTGCATATTCTGGAAACTACTATAATCGTTCCCATACGTCAAATAGGATGGATTTCGAGACAGCCAAAAAAGCAATAGACTTTTATTTGAAAAGAAGCGAAAAAGCGGATCAACTTGCATTATCATTTTATGGGGGTGAGCCTCTTCTGGAATTTGAATTGATTAAGAAATGTGTTTCCTATATTTTACAACGTAAAGGGGATAAAAAAATTCTTTTTACTATGACGACTAATGGGACTTTAATGACAGAAGATGTCATAGAATTTTTGGTAAAATATGAGTTTAATCTTATGATTAGCCTTGATGGTGATAAGAAAAGTCACGATATAAATCGAAGATTTAAAACAGGAAAAGGTTCATTTGACATTATTTTAGAAAATTTGAGTAGACTGAAAGCTTACAATGAAGAGTACTATTCAAAAGTTTTGTTTAATTGTGTTATTAGTTCTTCATCAGATCTTGAAAATATATATCGATTTTATTCGGAAGAAGAGCTGTTTGAAGCAGGGACAGTGAATTTCAATTATGTAAATCCAGTTGGTTTAAAAGATGAGACATTGTCGCGCATAACACAAAAAAATTTCAGAGTACATCGACTAGCATATATAAAGATGATTTTATCTGTATTAGAGAAGCGAAAATGGGATGCACAAAGTCGATTGTTGCGAAGAGAACTGCAAGATATTGAGTTATTATATGAACAGCTACATAGTCATGTTGCTGAAGGCAAAAAAACACATCATGGTGGTCCATGCATTCCTGCAGTTAGAAGACTATTTGTGGATACAAAAGGTGAATTTTTTCCATGTGAAAGAGTTTCGGAAGAAGATTCAGAAATGTGCATCGGAAGTTTGGATTCGGGATTTGATTTTGATAAAATGAGTTTCCTACTTAACCATGGTAAGATGATTAAAGAAAAATGTTTAGGATGTTGGAATTTGAGAATGTGTGCATATTGTTTGGCGCAAATTCCAAAAGATAATCAGATATTAACAGAAAATATGTTGCTACAGCAATGTGAAAACTCAAAAGAAAGTACACTTTTATTGCTATATAAATTGTGTATACTTGTTGAGTTTGGATATAAAGGAAATGAAAATTTGCAAGTATTAAAATAAAGGAGTGCATATGGAAAAATTAGTTGTGTTTCCATTAAATAATGACACAGAAATACTTATCAAGGGATTGAAAGAAAACAAATTATATCAGGTGGTTGCGGTATCCAGCTATATAGAAGATAGGAGTAGGCTTGAACTATTACAAAAGAAGAGTTCGATATATTGTAGTACAGAATTTGAAGAATGTCTTACTCGAGCTGATGCTATTGTTTTTTCAGAAAATACAATGGGATATAGTTATGACGGATACCAAAAAAGAGTGCAAATGGCATTAGACTCAGGGAAAAAGATTTATGCTGGTTTAGCACTGCTAGATAAGATTCAAATTGACAGAGATAAAGTATGTATATTACAGGAAAGTGAATTGTCAGATGAAGTTGTTTCGCCAAATAAAAAAGAAATAGATATTCCGGTAATATCAGTCATGGGATTGGGCGAAAATTGCGATAAATTCCAATTGCAAGTGAAGATTAAAAAGGTGATTGAAAAACAGGGGTATCGTGTACTGGCACTTTGCTCTAACGTTCTCGGTGGATTTTTAGGAATGGAAAATCTTCCTGGCTTTCTATATTCAAAATTCATGTCTTATCCAGAAAAGATTATTGCTTTAAATCATTGGATACATACAAAAGTAAAACAACAGGAGTACGATGTGATTCTTGTGGGTTGCCCTGGTGGTGTTTCGGAATTTGAAAAATATGAAACAAATTATTTTGGCGAGTTACCTCTGATTATTTCAAACGCATTGGATGTAGATATAGGCTTTTTGGCTTTGTATAGGTATACTGATTTGAATTATACTGTATTAAAAAATATAAGCGATTTTGTTCTAAGAAAATATAATACACCAGTGAAAGAATATATTCTTTCACGACAATTTTATAAGGCGGATCATGAATGGAAAAAGATACGGTATTATACCATGGAGGATATGAATGAAAAACCAGCGATACCTGAAAATTCTGAATATCAAGTCCTTGATATATTTGATGATACTAAAATTGAAAAAGAAATTTTGAAAATTTTGGAAGAACTTGCAAATAATATTTTTGTAATATAAGTGAGGAGATAGGATGGAAGAGCTAATTAAAAATGTGATATTGAAATACACAATGATAAAAGTAGAAAATTCAGAACAGAATCTATTGGATTTGCCTGTAGTAGAAGAGTGCTGGATATATGTGATAATGGAATTAGAGAATACATATAATTTGCCGATTATAAAATTGCTGGATGATATAAAAGTGGATGAGTTTAATTTGCAAACAATATGCGATAAATTAAATCACATACGAAAAGTAGCATTTTGAATTAGTTTATTCTATATCCGGAAATTATAATATGAAATATCATATATCTGTTTCTCTTGGCACCAATGAAGCGGAAATATTGATATTATTTTAACAGAAAGGAGGAGAACCGTATGAAGAAACTCAACAAAAATATGAAGAAAAACAGGAACACGATTGAGTCTTTTGGGTGCGTTTGTGGATGTGGTTGCCCATGTTCATATTGTGCTGCGACTTGGTTATCTCAGCATAATGCGGATGCTTCAAGAGTGGT
This sequence comes from Ruminococcus sp. AF17-12, assembly GCF_003479245.1. Taxonomy (NCBI): domain Bacteria; kingdom Bacillati; phylum Bacillota; class Clostridia; order Eubacteriales; family Oscillospiraceae; genus Ruminococcus; species Ruminococcus sp. AF17-12. Next base: position 29,738 of record NZ_QUGY01000012.1, on the reverse strand, counting down.
TATTAGTAATGACAATAGCGTAATGTACTAACAAGTTATAGTTACTAGTACATAGAACAGACTGCCTTATACATTAAAATAAATAAGGTAGTCTGTTTCTAAAAAATATACGAAAACGTTAATAGTGTCAGGAAGGTATTTATAAGTTAAAGAGTTTATAATTGAAGTTTCGTGAAAAAGCGACAATTCTATAAGATATATGGAGAAAAAATGAAAAAAAGTGTTCTAGCAATTATGGTAGGTGCGTTGTGTATTATTCTTTCCAGCTGTCAGGAAACACCAGAGGAGAGTTCGGTAGTCAGCAAAGTGGATGGGATTAGCGAGGCGGCTGTCTGTGAACCTCTTAAAAAAGGAGAAAAGAGAGAGACAAATGTTCCAACGCATTGGAAATTTGAAGAAAAGAAAAGCAACGACCGTGTGGTTATCCAGGCAGATATTAAGTTGGGCGAACAAAGCATTGGCAATCTTCCAGTCATAGAGATGCAAAATCACGAGTTAACGCAGGAAGAACTGAATGGATTGATTGATTATTTTACGGACGGTGAGGAACTATATATGCCACAGATGGTGACAAAGGATGCGTATCAGGAAGTGTTAGACAGGATTTCCAGCAAGGAAGGAAGTTACTTGCAATCAGCATATTCTACATCGATTGCAGGGATTCAAAACGCAACCCGAGAGGGGATGGAGCTTGCACCGGATGAAGCGTCTGCACCGGAAAAGATGGAGATAAAATTTCAAAAAAAAACAGAGGATCACGGTGTGGAAGCGGCACGGAGTTGGATGAGTACTGAATTGGAAAACACAGATACAGAGGATTATTTTACTGCAGATGTGGGCGAGGACAGGAAGGCATATATAGAAGCAGAGCGGTATAATCAGGAAATTGACAATGACAGTAGTTTTCTCTGGATGGAGGGTTCTAATTTTATAGAAGAAGAAACAATAGAAACTGAGGAAATGCAGAGTGAGTATTACAGTAGCTTTGGCATGGATACCAACGGCTATACAGAGAAATTTCATGAACTGGCAGATGCGTATCGAAAGTGCATGGACAAGATCACCTTTACAGAGGAAGATGGAAAGGAACAGGCAGAACAAGTTTTAGAGGATTTAGGTATCGATGGAATGGGCCTTGTAGATTCTGATCGTACCGTGTGGTTCCCGAATGGCGCATGTTCAGAGCGCAATGGTCTGGGACTTGGTAGTGATGCTTTGTGGCAGGGAGATCTGGATAGAGGATTACCGGGATATCTGTATTGTTTTTCGAAAAGTGTAGAGGGTATTACTTCAGTTCCTGATGGCGTGGTTGCGGAAGAAACAGTGGATAGTTATGTGCCTCCGTTCCAGGTAGAAACAATCTCTATTCTGATAACAGAGGAAGGAATTAAATATTTTAAATGGGATGGGATATCGGAAGAAGTCTGTACGGTGACGGAAAATACAAAGCTTCTGCCTTTTGAAAAAATACAGGCAAAGCTGACAGATCAGATTTTTTATTGGTATTCCGGAAAAGGCCAGTCTGCCAACGACACTACCGCACTGGAGTATGATGTGGTAAACGCAAAATTGCAGTATACTTATACCACAGCCTATCAGGAGCCGAAACACGCATGGTTGGTTCCAGCATGGATTTTTACTGTCAGGGAAAGTATTGGTGGAAATTCTCTACAGGAGCTTTCTTATGTGATCAATGCTTATGATGGCAGTGTGATTGGAGAAGCATATTAGGGTTCAGCGACACTTGAATTTTTATTGACCATAGAATTACAAGGTTTATCATGAGAATAATAAATATGCGATATTTGGCTTGGATATATAACAGGTAAGAATAGGAATAGTGCAAATGATTAAGCTCGCATTGATTGATAACGGTATACCTTATCATATGAGAAATAACAGGAATCAAAGGATTGTTCATAAATCTTTTTTGGCTTCTAAATGCGATCCAAGTGAGTATAAAGACGATAAATCATTCCATGGCGCTGTATGCGTCGGAATTATCACAAGCATATGTAGTGATATAGAATTATGGGACTTGAATGTGACTGACTCTGCAGGAACAACACAGATCACAGTTTTGCTGGAAGCTTTGGAATGGTGTATTCAAAATAAAATAAAGTTAATTCACATGAGTCTTGGAACAATCAATTATTTTGATATTAAACCCTTATGGATTCAAATAAAAAGATTACTTGATGCTGATGCGATTATAGTAGCAGCATATCATAACAGAAATATAAAGACTTATCCAGCTGCATATCCAGGTGTTTTTGGTGTCAGGCAGGATCGTTATGGTCTTTTGGGAAATGGTCAAATTCTGTTTCAAGAACAAAAAGGTTATAATATTGAGAATTCTATTATAGCAAATTTTTCGTGGAATGGGATCGTAAATCAAGCCAATAGTTATGCGGCTCCTGTTGTCACTGGACATATTGCTACATATTTAAACAGAAAGCCCACAGCAGGATTTGATGATGTTATGGACTTTTTGATGACTATAGCAACGCATAAATCTGATTATCCGGATATACTAGAAAATGTAATAAGGGATAAAACCAATATAGAGATACCGGTAATTGCCGGTATTGATTTAGATTACGAGGAAATGATACAGCTAAAAGTGATGTTTAGTCAGAACGGTTATTACGCAATAAATCTGCAGAAAAATCCTTTAGATGAAAATGTAATTCCTTTAGAATATTATGACGATTCCAATGAGTCATTGAACGATATCCTTTATACAGTATATATAGCTTATGAACCTGATATTATTCTTTTGAATCAAGAGGAAGAAATATTTGAAAGTAGTAAGGCATCAGATATAGATATGTATATTGTGCGTAAAAATAATATGTATGAATTGTATGCAGAAGATCGAATAGGAATAACTTACAATATAGAGGATATATATGAGCTTGTTTGTCAATATTTTGCTTAACGAATAGTGAGGATGGCAATTGGATATGAGAGAAAATGGGAAAACATGGTATCGAATTTGTAAAATGTTGTGTGAATATAAAAAGTATTTTCCAGGGATTATCTGTTGCCTTTTGGGTTCATCATTCATAACGTTTATACACCCACTGCTTATAAGACAAATAACAGATTGTGGTATATTGCAGAAAAACATGAAATACATTCTTTTATTTTCTGTTATATTAATAATAATTTCTTTAACCCAGCAAGAGTTAAATATAATCCAAACAAAATTATTTTCAAATGTACATAATCAGTTTACACATTCTCTCTATAAAAAGACTTACTGGAAAATCAATAGGATGAAAATACAGTATTTTGCTGAAAGAGGAAGTGCAGAGATTATAAATACAATTGGTATGGATATTGATAATGTGTCATCTGTTGTGGATCAGATTACTCAGTTTTCTATATCATCAATTCTCCAAATAATAGGAGGAGTAGTTGGGCTGTCCTTATTAGACTGGAAATTAGCAATATTGATAGAAGCAATTATTCCACTGAAATTTATAATAGTGTCCTATTGTGCAAACAAGAAACGGGAAGTGTTTGAACAGTGGATTGAGGATAAACGAAAGTTTATGAGTTGGTTTGCCGAGTGTATAAATGGAATTCATGAAATGAAGCTCTGGAATCTGTTTCAGGTAAAAAAATCTCAATTTGAAGGTCTGCAAAAAGATTTGATGGATTCATATAAAAAGAACGCAATGCTAGATGAATATAGTACTGTCAGTGTTGTAGTAATAGACACGGTTGTAAATGCGTTATTATATATATTAAGTGGGCTTTTTATAATAAAAGGAGAATTCACTATAGGCGGAGCATTTGCTTTTATTACATATAGTGCATATGTTGTAAATCCAATTTCAGCATTGATAAACATTAAATATTATTTTGCGCAAATTGAGCCATCGGCAAAACGTCTTTTTGAGTTATGGGGACAACCGGAAGAATTGGAAATGAAATTATGTGAAATGAAACCTGAGAAAATTTATCAAGATAGGGATATGGTTTTTGAAGTAAAAAATCTTGTCTTTGGTTATGAACCAGGACACCCTATTTTAAATGGTATTTCACTATGTGTAAAAAAAGGGGAACGAATTGCGATCGTAGGAGAAAATGGAAGTGGCAAATCAACACTTTTGAACCTTTTGGCGGGATTCTACCGGCCACAAAAAGGAATAATAAAATTGTATGGAGCTCCTGTGGAATTGATGGATATACAAGATATGAGAAATAGAATTGCGGTTATAAGCCAAAGACCATATCTATTCCAAGGGACTATAGAGGAGAATGTTAATATCGATGGAAAGGCGTCAAGAGATGCAGTTGTTGAAGCATGTAGAAAAAGTGGTGCTTTAGGTTTTATTGAAAAATTGGATCATGGATTTGGACAAAAAATTGGACAAGATGGTGCAAAACTTTCTGGAGGAGAAAGACAAAAGATAGCTGTAGCTAGGGCTCTGCTGAAAAATGCAGACATTTTACTTATGGATGAGGCTACAGAAGGATTTGATGTTGAATCAAATGAAGCTTTACGTGAGTTATTACATAGTGAATTAAAAAATAAGACTATCGTTTTTATTACGCATAAGTATAAAGAACTGGAAAGTGTTGATAAAGTATATCGCCTTTCAAAAGGAATTTTAGAATTGGTGCGGAGTTAGAGATATAAATTTCTAATAGAACTGAGCCACTATGCATTTGACATATTGTATCAAACAGTAGGTTGATGACGAGATGATTGTAATGTATCGCAGATTGAACAAGCAGAGGAGCATATTTACAAGTTCTCAGGCATTGATGAAGGCAATATACCTAGACTATAAAAAATTTGAGATAGGAGGAGCGAAAAGTGTCAAAAAAAGAAAAGTGATCCTTATGTAAACGCTCCATGTCTAAGAAAAAATGGAAATGGACAAGCGCCTAGTCTTGGAGTGTATCTCAAAACTAGGCGTTTACATTATTGAGGCAATATATTTTACAAGTGTTTGTAGGAACCGTTAGTGCTTGGTGAGAAGAATACTTTTTGCCAGAGCAATTCCAGCTTGTGGATACAATTCTTGAATTGCTTGATATTTTTCTTCAATCAATTCGGGTTCGTCTGCCCATATATCCTCATAAATTTTCAAGGCTTTTTTAAAATGGGTTTTCGCTTGCGAAATATTTGCAGTGATCAGGCAGATACTTCCAAGGGATTCCTGTACCTGGGCATAATCCAAACAGTGGTTTGAATTATATTCTTTGATAATCTGTGCTAATTTCTGAAGAGCAGACAGGGCAAGGTCAGGTTCTTGTATTTCAATTAAGAGGACAGCATAATTATTAATCTGAGGAATACTGTCATTAGTATAAAGAAGCTGGTATTGTTGTAAAAGAGAGATACCCATTTTCATGTGCCTTTTAGCGAGATCAAGTTGTCCGTTGATTCGGTAAAGCCCTCCAAGATTGGAATGGAGGTTGGAAACCAGGTGGGCATTTTCTTTTGTGGTTTCTTTTATTTGAGCAAGTGCTTCTTTTTCTAATTTTATCGCTTTTTCTGTTTTGGGTTCCAGAGTTGCCTGATAATCCAATAGTAAGGCACGGTCAGATGCAGTCCCGTAAGTATTTGCTTTTATAAAATGCTGTAGTTCCTGGATGATTTTTTTCATACCCTTTTGATAGTGGTACTTCTCCATATATGGAAAAACATCTTCTAAAAATAACAGGTATTGGGGAATATCGTCCTTTTCAATGAAAAGCATGATGTTTTCTACTGTTTGAAATAATTTTTTATAATAGCTAACTTCAATGCCATGCATCAAACATATTTTTTGCAGAGAATCCAATAACGTGTGGCAGCTTGTAACAGAAGGTGCGGTCTCGGAAACTGCAATTTCCTGAATCATTGGATGCAGAGAAATAGTATGCCGGAGACTTGACTGTACAAAACCTGTCTCGATCAGATCATTCACGTCATTTAAAGTAGGCAGCTCCAGCCATTTGGAAAATATACGGGCAGAAATACCAGATGAAGGCATAAAACACATATTGCACATAATATCCTGCTGTTTCCGTGATAAGGAGTATAACGAAAACAGGGTATGGATATGGTTGTAATAGGTGGCTTTTTTGCTCTGACCATCTTTCATTACTTTAATCTTATCTTCATTATGAAGAGAAGCCTTTTCCTCTTGAAGTTTTATCAATAATTGCTCTGGAGTTAAAATTCCATTTTCCAGAAGTTTGGCTGCCAGTTCGACAGCAAAAGTATGGTAGTGTACAGTTTCTATGATTTTTTCTACGATTGCCCGGTTTTCCTCTGCTTCTGAATAAAATACAGATGTCAGTTGAAAAAGAGTGGGTATATCTTTCAGTTCTTTTAATTGAAAACTACAGTATTCAGACAGTTGGCTTCTGGTTGTAAATAAAACCCGGCAACGGTATTTTAATACGACTGACAGGCAACTGTCCTGTGTGGATGTGACATTAAAATTGTCTATGATCAGCAGTGTATCAGATTTCAAAGAGCGTAAGAAACGGTTATGTCTTTGAAAACGTTCCTGCTCACTGATTTCTGGTGGATCATCAATAAAATCCATGTCTACAATATCTTGATATAGATTACCGGTGTATTCCATATAGAGAATATTGGTGTACTGTTTTCTGTATTGCTTTGCATAGGCTTTAGCAAGCTCGCTTTTTCCAATTCCGGCAATTCCATAAAGAAATATATGTCGGTTCTCTTCAAACAAAGTATGGAGTTCATCCAGTTCTTCTTCTCTTCCTAGAAAATGACGGCATGGTTTTGGGACTTCGCTGTCCATAATGTAATCCAGAACAATCGGAGATAGAACACCTCCTGCAATCAGTTTTTGATTTCTTGTATCACGTTTAATAAATTGCCGTTCCATACCAAAAGAAAGTACTTTTGCTAAAAACAACAGCCTTGAATCAGAAGGTTTATATAGAGATACAAGTTCCTGCTTTTTTGTATCCGAAATCGTATCGTCCTGTATGAATAACGTGTAAATGTCCTGTATAACCATGTTGCAGTCTGCCATTAAGGGAAGTAAGTTCCGCTGAATGGTTGTTGCCAGTTTTTTCTGATTGCTGGGTTTTGCATAATATGAGGTTATTTTGGGACTGATTTTTGCTTGTCCGGTTATCCAGCGGCAAATTAGACCATTATCCATAGAAAAATCTTCATTTATCGGATCATTCATAAAATCTTCAAATAATTCGTATAAAAAATCAGGTTGGTTCATCTGATTGCTTTCACTGATTTGATTTTTTAGGCATGTGCTAATAGAAGAAAAATCACATCGTTCCAACAGAAATCCCTCCTTTGGTTTTCGTGTTTTATATTCTTAAAGTCTTTTTATTATAACACGAACAAATGTTCCGGACAATAGGAATTGATACTGTATAGGAAGAAAATGAATCTTAAAAACTCAATCTGCGGTCAATTTCAATTCAATGTGATTGGTGCAGAATAATTTTAGAATGTAATCAGGCTTTCGAAAGCCGAATTCAATTCATACAGAACTTTTGTACAATCCTGCCGGCATAGGATGTAGAGAGAACTGTATGCTGAAGGAGGCATATAGCATGAATACGTTATTTGATTCTGTAGAAGTTCTGGATACAAAAAAAGAAATCCAAAAAGAGAATGTAAGCTATGAACATGCAGGATATCAGATTCGAGTGCATTTTAATGGGGAAAAGACATTGATCCAGTGCATTCAGAATCTTACTGAACGAAAAATTGCAGGTTGATTTTCTTAAGTTCTTGTTGTAAAATAAAGACAATTAAAGACAATGACTACGCAAGACCGATGAAAAGAGGGATAGAATGTATCAGGCAGGAATTTATTGCCGAATTTCCATTGAAGAGCAAAATAAAGAGGGTGAATACAGCAATAGTATTCACTCTCAGATTCAGATGGCAAGAGATTATATTGCAGAGAATAAAGATATTGCAGAGAAAAAAGTTTATGTAGACGATGGGGCTTCTGGAAGTAATTTTGAAAGAACTGAATTTCGGAGGATGCTGGCAGATATTGAGCTTGGTGTTATCAATATGGTGATTTTTAAGGACGTATCTCGACTTGGAAGAGAACATATTGATACCAACTATTATCTAGGCAAATATTTCCCGGAGAAACAGATTCGGATTGTTTCGATTCTGGATAATTATGATTCAGCCGTTGGAACTTATGATGAAATGTTAGAAATAAAAACTTTGCTGAATGATATGTATTTGAGAGATACATCCAGAAAGATTAAGACAACGATTCAGACCAAAAGAAGTATGGGCGAATATACTCCGAAACAGCCCCCCTTTGGATATGTGAAAAGTAAAACAATTCATAATCATCTGGAAATTGATCCTTATGCAGCCGAGGTTGTTCGAAGAATTTACAGAATGTATCAAAATGGATTTGGCTGTACGGTTATTTGCAGGACTTTGAATGAAGATGAAATCCCTTGTCCCGCAAAATATAAAAAGGAAGTTTTAAAAACCAATTATGTATGGGATTCGGGAAAAGGTCTGTGGACATCGTCTACTGTAAGTGGAATTTTAAAGAATCCGGTCTATACTGGGGCGGTTGTGATTCGGAAACATGAAAGACCGTCTTATAAGCTGAAATACAAAAAGGCAATTCCCCTGGAAGAAATGGAGCTGGTGCCGGATGCACATGAGGCAATCATTTCTAAAGAAGAGTTTGATAGGGTTCAGCAAATAAGAAAGGGGCGCAGAGTTTCCTATTTTGATAAAAACAATGAACCACATAAATATGTGGGACTGCTCTTTTGTGGGAAATGTAAAACAGCCATGCGAAAACGTTATCTGGCATCTCATAAAGACTATGACGGATATATGTGTGGTTTTCATCAGAAGCAGGGGCAGAATTACTGTGAGCTGAATCATATTACATTTGAAAAGCTGGATGAACTGGTTGTATTTGCAATCAACCAGCAATTGAAACAGATGAAGATGGATATGAAGAATCTGGAAACTCAGATCAGACAGAAACAGCCGGAACTGGATGGTAAAATTGCAAAATTGCAGGCAAAAATAGAAAGAAATCTGGAATACCGGAAACGAGCATATGAACAGTTTATGGATGAAGTACTTTCCAAAGAGGAATATCTGGAATTAAAACAGATGTATGAAACAGAGAATCAGAAATATCAAAAAGAATTATCAGAACTGAACCATGAAGAGCAAAGGCAGCGGGCGGCGGTCAATGAAACAAAGATATGGTTGGAGCACTTTAATCGCAGAAGAATAACGGTAAAGCAGCTTACCAGAGAAGCGCTTGTGGAGTTAGTTGATAAAATTTATGTATATCCAGAGCAGAAAATAGATATATATTTTAAGTTTGCTTCAGTAGAGAGTTCACCAGATAGAATACTTGAGAAAGATGGGGTGATATGATGTATCAGATGGGTGTATATTGTCGTCTGTCGAAGGATGATGGAGAGAATAAAGTTAGTGAGAGTATTGAAAATCAGATGAAACTGATTCGTGAGTATGTGACTAAATCAGAGGATCTGGAAATCGCAGATATTTATATTGATGACGGTTATTCGGGGCTTTATTTTGCGAATAGACCGGAATTTCAGCGGATGATGGAGGATATCTACAAAGGGAAAATTCAAGGCGTTATTACGAAAGATATTTCCCGGCTTGGGCGTGAACATATTGAAACCAGTAACTATATTGAGCGTGTTTTTCCATCTTTGGGTGTGCGTTATATTGCAATTTTGGATGGCGTGGATTCTGTTCATCACAGTAATGAAGAATTGGCACAGTTTAAGACGTTGTTTAATGATATGTATAGTCGTGATATATCTAAGAAAATCAGAGGTGCATTGACCGCCCAGAAGAAACGGGGACAGTTTATGTCTGGGTTTGCCCCATATGGATATGTAAAAGATCCGGCAGATAAGCATCATTTTCTTGTAGATGAAGAAGCAGCTAAAGTGGTACGGAGAATCTTTTATATGAGTTTGGAAGGATATTCCAGGGATGGTATTGCAAAGAAACTGAATCAGGAAGGAATTCTGACACCGTCAGAGTATAAGAGAAAGGTGCAGGGATTGAAATATGCCAATGCATTAGAAAAAGCGGGTGCAAAGGGCTGGGCATATCCTACGATCAATGTAATTTTGCGAAACAGAGTTTATACAGGGGCTATGGTACAGCATAAATCAGAAAAGATATCCTATAAAGTGGAAAAGTATCAATATATTCCAGAGGAACAGCAGTATATTGTGGAAGGAATGCACGAAGCAATTATTAGCAAAGATACTTTTGAGCAGGTACAGGAACTTATGAAGAAAAGAACACGGACACCGGGATTTAATAGCGAAGTGAGAAAGGTAAATCCATACGCAGGAATTATTGTTTGTGGAGATTGCGGATATAATTTCCAGAGGGTTACTTGTCGGGACGGTTATGAGTGCGGTACCTATCACAAAAAAGGAAACACAGTTTGTTATTCTCATTTCATTAAAAAAGAAGTATTGGATTCTATTGTAAAAAATGAAATCCAAAGACAAGCGGAACTGGCACTGAAAGAAAGTGATAAGGATGAAATATTAAAAGTAGCAGATAGGAAGAAGGAGGTGCAGAGACGATGTGCAGAAGCAGACCAGCAGATTGAACGGTTACAAAAAGAACTTGCGGCTGTCCAAAAGTATAAAAAGAAAACTTACGAAAATTATGTAGATGGTGTTCTGGATAAAGAAGAATATCTCTCCTATAAGGCAGAATATGAAAAGCAGGATAAAGATATCAGGGCGAAGATTCAGTTGGCAGAACAAGAGAAAGACAGCTTTGGAGAGGCAGAAGAATCTTATGAAAACTGGATAGAGAAATTTATCAAGTATGGAACATTATCCGAAGTGACAAGAGAAATTGTGACAGAATTGATTGAAAAAATTGTTGTGAATGGAGATAAGAGCATTGATATTGTATTTAAGTATCAGTCGCCTTATCCGGTAGAAAAACAGGCAGTGTAAAGACTGCAAATTTTTTTACAGTAATTTTCCCCTAGTTATAATGAACACACAGAGGGGATTCCCTTCTGGAAAACTATATTGATACTGTTGCGGCCATAGGGCGGACTGTGATCGTTACAGGAACCGGAAATAACGGCAGACAGCCCTGGCATGCAGGAGGAATCCTGCAGCAGGGGAAAACAGAAGAAATCCAGTTGGCGGTGGGAGCTTTTGAGCCCACATTAAATGTACAGCTATGGAAGGATTATGAAGATGAGATGGAAATTTATCTGGAAAGTCCGTCTGGAGAACAGATTGGCCCATTATATGAACGGCTGGGCCCCCAGCGGCATCTGCTGGAAAATACAGAGCTTCTGATCTATTATGGAAAACCCGGTCCATATCAGCTGTCCCAGGAAATCTACATAGATTTCATTCCTGAAGGTAATTATGTGGACAGCGGTGTCTGGAAAGTTCTTTTAAGTGGAAAACATGTGCGTTCCGGACAGTATTTCCTTTGGTTGCCGGGCGGAAATGTACTGAATCGTGGAACCGGGTTTTATTCTCCACGGGCAGTGGGAACCCTGACGATTCCTTCCACTGCTGGAAAAGTTATTTCTGTTGGAGCTTATGATTCCAGACAGAATGCCTACGCAGATTTTTCCGGAAGGGGAAGTCAGTTCCTGCCGATCCGGAAGCCTGACCTCGCAGCTCCCGGCGTATCCATCACCGCCCCGTTTCCAGGCGGTGGCTACGCCACTGTCACCGGAACCTCCTTTGCGGCACCCTTTGTCAGCGGAAGCGCAGCTCTGCTTATGGAGTGGGGAATCGTGAAAGGAAATGATCCGTTTCTTTATGGAGAAAAGGTGAAGGCATACCTGCGGAAAGGCGCACAGCGTGTGGGCGGGTATGAGGAGTATCCGAATGTGGAGGTGGGGTGGGGGAGACTCTGTTTGGAAAGGAGCCTGCCAGATTAAAATATTGTATTTATAGAAAAATATGCTATGATATATACACCATGTGTGTATGTAGAGGCAGAATAAATATGGAAATAAAAGAATTACGCGAAAGCACAGGAATGAACAGAAAAGAATTTTGTGAGTACTTTGAAATTCCCTACAGAATTGTAACAGAATGGGAAAGGGGAACAAGAAAAATGCCAGGATTCTTATTCTAAAATGTGGACTGCGGGGAAATCGTGATGAAGAAAAAATTAATTAAGCCATTTGCAATACTGCTGGCTGTCTTTCTGGGATCACTGGAGGTGGGATGGCGTTTTTTTAATATGGTGGTCTGCTGCAAAAGAGGAGAGCACAAAAAGGAAAGAAAGAAATGGTTTGAACTGTCTCATATCAGGGAAAATCATCCCAGGAATGGTTATGCAAGAGAATATAATGAGAGTAAGGCCTGGTGCCTTGAACAGAAGATGCAGAACTGTTATATCAAAAGCATTGACGGATTAAAACTGCATGCATTATACCTGCCGACAGAATATGCAAAACGGATTGTCATATTAAGCCATGGATATCGTGGCAGCCGTTTTGGCACATTGTCATTCATGGCAAAATATCTGCATGAACATCAGTGTGATGTCCTGTTTATAGAACATCGCTGCTGCGGCGACAGCGAGGGAAAATATATTACCTTTGGAGCAAAAGAACAATGGGATGTGCAGCAATGGGCAGTCTATGTATCTGAACGAAACAAAGAGAAGCTTCCAATTTATCTGTATGGACAGTCCATGGGGGCGGCTGCTGTACTGATGGCAGCAGGACATACACTCCCGGCGGAGGTAAAAGGCCTGATCGCGGACTGTGGTTTTCAGTCTATGGAAGGACAGATGCGTGATATGGCAGCTAACTGGTTCCATTTGCATCATATTCCACTGCTTCTGATGGAACTGGACTGGTTCTGTTCTCTTCTGGCAGGATTTCATATGAAAGATGCAGATACTGCCGAAGCTATGAAAAAAAATACAAGACCGGTTCTCTTTTTCCATGGAGAAAAGGACACCTATGTGTATCCGAATAACTCTTTTCAGAATTATATGCTCTGCAGGGCAGAGAAGGAACTGGTGATCATACCGGGAGCACGGCATCTGTGCAGTGCCTATGTGGATCCGGAACTGTATCAGCGCAAGATGATGGAATTCTTTGAGAAATACGATTAAACGGACATAAAAAATCCTGACCGGGATTTATCAGACATAGTACATAGCAGAAATACACCTTTGAACTGTTATGTTAAATGTATGATAAGTCCCGGTCATTTTTTTGTAAAGTGTTCATTAAGTCCTGGGGGTACTGGTATTTCCTGAGAAGATATGATATTTTTTCACCTGAAGCATATATACAATGTTTTCTGTCTCGGATAAAGAAGAAAAACGGGACAATGGAGGTTATCTATTATATGAGAAATTATTATCCTTTGACGGCAGCTCAGAAGATGCATCATAACTGGATCATGGATTATGGTACACAGCAGGTATCCGGTGTAAGTGTTGTGGCTTCTGTACAGGCAGAACTGGATTTTGGATTATTAAAAAAATGTATTCAGATGGAAACAGAGCGTTCAGGCTGTACCAGAGTCCGTTTTACAAAGCCGGATAAAGATGGAAATGTAAAACAGTATATAGAGAAGCAGGATTCGCGAGATATTGAGCTGAAGGATCTGTCGGGAATGGAAAGTCTGGCAAAGGCAGATGAGCTGATGCAGCAGTGGGCTTATGAAACATTTGACGGAGATAATATCCCGATGTGTGAATTTATTATGTTGAAGCTTCCGGAAGGATACAATGGTTTCTTTTTACATATGGATCACAGACTGATCGATTCCTGTGGGCTTGTAGTTATGATTGAAGACCTGTTCCAATTATATACGCATTACAGATATGGAACAGCCTGCCCACAGGAACTGGTTGATTTTGAGACGGTCCTGAAAAAAGATCTTGCAAAAGCGGGCAATGAAAAGCGTTTTGCAAAAGACAAAAAATTCTGGGATGACCAGCTGGATGCACTGGGTGAGCCGTTATATTCTGATATACAGGGACCGTCTGTACTGGAGGGAGCAAGAAAACGTCATGGAGATCCAAAGCTTCGTGCTTCTGATATTGAAATGAACGAGCTGTTTGTTGCAGTAAAGGATTATCATCTGGAACCGTATGCGACACAGAACCTGATGGATTTCTGTATGAATCATCAACTTTCCATGACGAATCTGCTTCTGCTTGGTGTTCGTACTTATCTGTCAAAAGTAAATAACGGACAGGAAGATATTACGATCCAGAATTTTATATCCAGACGTTCTACCCATGACGAATGGACTTCAGGGGGAAGCAGAACCATTATGTTTCCGTGCAGAACAGTGATCTCACCGGAGACAGATTTTCTTTCGGCAGCTTATGAAATCCAGAATATGCAGAATCGAATTTATATGCACAGCAATTACGATCCGGCACTTATCGTGGATGAGATGAGAAAGAGATACCATACACCGGAGCATACCAGCTATGAAAGCTGCTATCTGACCTATCAGCCAATGCCGGTGAAGGTGGAGAATGAAATGCTTGGGACTGTTCGTCAGCATGCCAAATGGTTTGCAAATGGTGCCGCAACCAAAAAAATGTATCTGACCGTATCTCATACTGAGGATGGCGGCATGAACTTCTCCTATCATTATCAGACTGCTCATCTGGAAGAGCATGACATGGAACTGCTTTATTATTATATGATGCGTATTCTTTTTAAGGGGATCGCAGAGCCGGATATGAGCATCGGAGAGATTATGGAACAGGTATAGAAATCAAAAATACGAGGAGGAAATGGAATGAATCAGGAAATGGAATTTAAAAATATTGTAGCGCAGTACAGCAAAGTGAAACCGGAGGAGATGACGGGGAAAATGAGATTCCGTGAGGATCTGGGATTCACTTCTCTGGATTTCATGTCTTTTCTGGGAGAGCTTGAGGATACCTTTGACATTGAACTTGAGGAAACCGAAGTGACCCAAATTACAACTCTTGAAGAGGCGCTTAAGCTTCTGGAGGAGCTTCAGTAAGAATGAAGCTGTTGTCTGCAGAAAAGTGAAGGAGGAGAAAAACATGCTGATCAGGGATATATTAGAAGAAAGTGTACAGAAATTTGGCGAAGTCAAAGCAGTAAAATGGCTTAACAGGAAAGAAGTTCTGGAGAGAAGTTACAGCGAAATATTGAGAAACGTGATTTCCACCAGAAAAGGACTTCTTGCAGAAGACTTTGCAGGAAAGCATATTGCATTGATCGGAACCAGTTCTGTAGAATGGATCGAAAGTTATCTGGGAATTATTACAGGATGTATTACAGCGGTGCCGCTGGACGCAGCACTCCCATGTGAAGAACTGATCGATCTGATAAACCGATCCGATTCTGAAGCACTCTTCTTAAGTCCGAAACACAGACCTTATCTGGAAGCGTTCCTTGCAAACTGTCCGAAACTCCAGAAAGTATGGATGCTTCAGGAAGAGGTGGAGGATGTACCTTCAGGCGTGTACAGTATCAATGAGCTGAGAAACACAGGAATTAACGCATCAGCAGATGCTTCCTGCCCGTCAGCAGAAGATATTGCGACGATTATCTTTACGTCCGGAACGACAGGAAAGAGCAAAGGGGTTATGCTGACACAGAATAATCTGGCATCTAATGTTGAGGCAGTTAAGATTTCAGCAGAACCCGGAACTGCCATGCTCAGTGTACTTCCAATCCATCATGCATTCTGTCTTGTCATGGACTGGCTGAAAGGTTTTTCTCAGGGAGCAACTATCTGTATTAATGACTCTCTGCTTCATATGGTCAGAAATATGAGCATTTTTAAACCCGATATCATGCTCATGGTTCCGATGATGATTGAAACAATTTATAAGAGACTGGCAGCAGCTGATCCACAAATCCCGAAGGCAGTTCTTGCAGAAAAAGTTTTCGGTGGAAAACTGCAGACGATTTTTACCGGTGGCGCACATCTGGATCCGTACTATATTGATCGTTTTGCAGAGTATGGTGTTCAGATTCTGGAAGGATATGGCATGTCGGAATGTTCTCCTGTTATCAGTAATAATACGCCGGAAAATCATAAGCCGGGTTCTATTGGAAGACCACTTGAGAATGTGGAGATAAGATTTGAAAATGGTGAGATTCTGGTAAAAGGCACAAGTGTTATGAAAGGGTATTATCAGATGCCGGACGAGACAGCTGAAACACTGAAAGATGGCTGGCTGCATACTGGCGACAAGGGTTATATGGATGAAGATGGATATCTCTTTATTAATGGCCGGGTGAAAAATCTGATCATTCTATCCAATGGAGAAAATGTATCTCCGGAAGAAATCGAGAACAAGCTTGCACTGAATCCGCTTGTGGGTGAAGTTATTGTAACAGGTGAGGACAATGGTCTTACAGCCCGAATTTATCCGGAACAGGCAGTTGTGGAGGCAAAGGCACTGGATACGGAGATGATTCGTTCACAGCTTCAGGAATTTCTGGATGAATACAATAAAAATCAGCCGACCTACCGTCGTATTACAGGTCTGGTGATCCGGAAAAATCCGTTTATACGCAGCACGACAAAGAAAATCAGGAGACAGGATGTCCTGATCGATGAGCCACAGGCATAATAAAAACCCGTTTGAGTGAATTGCTCAGACGGGTTTTGCTATGCTGTTTATATGCAGGACACTCAGGATAAAAGAGGCAGCATGCCAGACAGGAAAATCTGAGTCAGAATTCCTGCAATTACTTCTGGTGCAAGATCAAAATTATCCCTTGTCCATTTGTGAAGGACACCGATCGTACTGCCGATCGCACAGGTGATCACGTAAGATATTTCCTCTTTTGTATGTCTGCCGGGTCTGGCACTGGAGGTAGTAGCGGTGACATAGTGATGAAGCATAGTCAGCATTTTTTCGAATAGATCATTCCCGTGAGGTGTACTCAGAAGACTGGAAAGAAAAGGATTTTCCATTGTATAGCGGCAGATCGTCAAAAAATAGGACTGACAGATATCGCGGTCATTTTCAGGATGAAATTTTTCCATTATGGAGAAAACATCATGGATCGTCTTTTCTTCAACAGCAGATACAAGAGAGGGGATGTCCTGATAATGATTATAAAAAGTGCTTCTCGCGATACCAGCTGTTTTTGTGATATCGGATACAGTGATCTGGTCAGGAGTTTTTTTCTTTATTAGTTTAAAAAAAGCGCCCAGGATGGCTTCATCTGCCACAGAATATCTTTCGTCAGGAACTGGATTTTGCATAGTCGCTTCCCTCCCATAGCTTATCAGCATTCTTGAATAAAGTATAACACAAATCCATTTCTTTATATAGTAAAGAAAAAGCGGAATGTGAAAAGCGATTGGAGCAAATAAAAACTCAGAACCTTCAGGGGTATGAAGAATATCGAAATGGGGAAATTACTCGAGATCAGTTCGCTTCAACCAAAACTCAACTGGAAAAAGAGAAACTAAATTTACAGAAACGTATTCAAGAAGTTGAAAATCTAATCGGTGATGAGAAAGAAATATTGTTGAAGAAAAACATACCGGTTGATCAGATGATTGAATTTATGGGATTTGAAAAGTTGACACCGGAAGTGCTTCAAAAATATGTAAAAGCCATTTATATGCATGATGATGGAAGGATAGAGATGTGTTGGAAAGAATTGAAATAATAGATTTTGTAGTCTTTATACAACATCCACTATATGAAAGTCTATAGCATTTATATAACGTCCACCCCTGTATTTTTGTAACCTTAATGAAACGTCCTCTGTATGAAAACAACGGTTTTATGGGAAAAAAACGCAAAAAAAATAGTAAAAACTTTGTGGTTTTTACTTGACATCCTCGGGACGGTTGTGTCTGGCAGAGAGTATCCCATACGGTATATCCTGAACATATAGAAATGGACAGGATTTTTAGATACGATCCTGAGATCCTGCCATTGATGTGGAGATGAATTCAGTTACTGTCAGAGGTGCTAGTGCAAATATTGAAGCATTCACGCATAATGTAGATAAACAAAAACACAACTATAAAAAGAAGGAGGATAGGGTATGGGGTTATTTGATAAGAAGATCTGTGATATCTGCGGAGAGAAAATAGGTTTATTGGGAAACAGAAAACTGGATGACGGAAATCTGTGTAAGGATTGTGCAAAAAAATTGTCACCATGGTTTGAAGACCGACGACACAGTACGGTGGAGGATATCAAACGTCAACTGGAATATCGTGAAAAAAACAAAAAAGCCGTAATGGATTTTTGTATAACCCGTCAGATCAATACCAGAAATTATAATGTTTTTATTGATGATAATAAGGGGAATTTTACTGTTGCACGGAAGCTGGATGTCAATGAAAATCCGGACATAGTTCCTTTATCCGCTGTTGTGCAGTGCAGAGTTGATGTAGAGCGACAGCAGAACGAGGAAACATATACAACAAAGGATGGAGAAACCGTAAGCTATCAGCCACCGGTATATAAGTATGAATTTGATTATACTATGCGTATTAAAGTAAAAACTCCATGGTTTGATGATATGGATTTTCGTCTGAATACTTTTTCCATAAGCAGCGATAACAGAGGCGAATTGATGGAAGTGGAGCAGACAGGTCATCAGATCATAGCCGCTTTGACACCAAATGCGGCTGGAATGCAGCAGTCCGGAATGAACATGAACAGTGGAATGCAGCAGCCTGGGATGAATATGAACAGTGGAATGCAGCAGCCTGGGATGAACATGAACAGTGGAATGCAGCAGTCGGGAATGCAGCAGCCCGGCGGTTTGTGGAAATGTCAGTGCGGTGCAGAGAATACCGGAAGGTTCTGCGAATACTGTGGCCAGCCAAGACCATTTTGAGTGATGATAGACAGAGTGGACAGAATTGTTCACTCTGTTTGTGACAACAGGGTTGAGAATAGATGATTTTTCTGAAAACTATATAATAAAATAGAGTTTTATAGTATACTTGTCACAGGGATGTATTAATGAGAGAGGAATTTTCATGACATACAATAAAAAAAGGGCACTGTCGTATGGAGGAATCCTGATAAGTGTATTGCTGGCGTATTTCTGCAGGCTGGTAAGACCGGAAAATGTTTTTATGAGAAATCTGGCAGATCAGTGTCGTAACTGTATTTATCTGGGAATGTATTGTGCCTGGGTGATCTATTTGGAAAAGCATGTAGTGCATAGAAAAACGCGCAGATGCCTGACTGCAATTGGCTGTCTGATGGTATTCTGGTTCTTTGTGCGGACGGTAAAATTTCATATTCTTCATGATCCGCTTGGAGAACATATCTGCTGGTATCTGTATTATATCCCGATGATCCTGATCCCGGTCCTTGGACTGGCAGCAGCGATGTTTCTAGGGGAAAAGGATGGAGAGAAAACAGTCAGAAAAATTATTGCCTTGCTTGCTTTTGCGGTGGTTTTGATCATCAGTGTTTTTACAAATGATCTGCATCAGCTGGTGTTTAGGTTTTCCGGGCGGCCGCCGCTTTCGGATAGAGATTACAGCTATGGTATTCTTTTTATAGTGATCCAGGGATGGATCATATTTTGCCTGATATGGATGGAAATTATACTGATCAGAAAAAGCAGGATTCCGGGAAGGAAGCAATTTTGGCTGCCTGTCATTCCGGGAATATTGCTGCTGGGATGGAATATCGGGAATTTACTCCGTCTGCCCCTGATCAAAACAATTGCCGGGGATATGACAGCAGTATGCTGCCTTTTAATGGCGGCAATTTATCAGGGGTGTATATTATGCGGCCTGATACAGACAAATAATCGATATTTTGAATTATTCCAGACCTCCGGAGGACTGGATGCAGAGATTACGGATGATTCTTTTCAGCGTTATTATCATTCCGGTGATTTTCCGGAGCTGTCACCGGAACTGCGTAAAATTGTAATAAACAGATCCTCTGTACAGGAACAGGGAATCCGGATCAACCATATTCCTATAAGAGGAGGGCATTTGTTCTGGTCGGAAGATATTTCAGTACTTTTGGATCAGTATCAGGATATCCGGGAACAGCAGGAGGAGTTGACTGCCAGAAATCGTCTGCTGCAGAAAACCTATCAGAAAGAGGCTGAGCGAAGAAAAACGGAAGAACAGAACCGGCTTCTGAACATGATACAGAATCAGACAGCCGGGCAGCTGGAATTGCTGTCACAGCTGATGGATGAGTTGGAAAGAACGGAGTCAAGGGAACACTATGACCGGATCCTGGGAAAGATCGTGGCTGTTGGTACATATTTAAAGAGAAGAAAAAATCTGGTATTGACACAATATGCATCAGACGGAAATCTGCTTACAATGGAGGATCTCAGACAGAGTCTTGCGGAATCCTGTGACAGCTTAAAATTATGCAAGATCCGGGCGGCTTATTATGTCGAAAATGGGGAAGTGCAGCTGAATGCAGATGATATACTGAAATGCTATGATACCTTTGAATGGCTTGTGGAACGATTGTTTGATACAATGCAGTCTGTTTTTTACCGTGTGTCGCAGATCGATGATGCTCTGCGGATCTCAGTTCATATTGTAGCAAAAGCAGATCTGCGGGGATTAATGTCAGAAAGACCGGAATTAAATGTGCAGCAGGAAGATGAAAACGAATGGTTTATCGGATGTATCGTATGCAGAAAGAGAGGCGGAAGATGACTGATTTTGCGGAATGCAGTATGGCAATGCAGGATTTTCTGATGATCCTTCTTGAAATCTGCCTGATTCTGGAATTGATCCTTCTGTTGATAAGGATAACCTGTTTTTACGGGAAAAAGAAAATTATAACAGCAGTGACTGTTTTTGCAGTTTCTTTTATGCTTATGGGCTTTCTGATGAATGATCACAGATATTGCCAGGATGAAAGCGCATATCAGCTAATGCTCCGGGGGTGTCCGGTCAGTGTTTTGATGGCAGCGATGGTGGTATTGGTGATTTATCTTTGCTGGGCAATCTGTAGAGAGAGACGCAGATATCAACATTCTCTGTCTTACTGGTCCGTGAATGAAGCGGTTGATGATGTTCCCTGTGGGGTGTGTTTTTCGGATCCTCTTGGAAGGATCGTTTTGTGCAACACCAAGATGCAGGAGCTGAGCAGGATAATGACAGGCTCCTATCTGCAGGATTATGAGGCATTGCGTAAAGTAATAGATGGAGGATCCGAAGCAGAGGGACTTTGCAGATTAAGCAGCGACAGTAATGTATTTTATTTTCCGGATGCTTCCGTCTGGATGTTTCAGGAATATCGTCTGCAGGAGCCGGATTGTGCAGGATATCTGCAGACAGTGGCAGTTAATGTATCAGAAATTTATTACAATGGTGAAAAGATCAGAGCAAATAATGAAAAGCTGGAAATCCTGAATCATAAGCTGGAGGAAATGTATGAAAGGATCGGAGATAAAATAAGAGAGCAGGAGACACTTGCCATGAAAATGCAGGTTCATGACAATTTTGGCCGAAGCCTTCTGTCAATACGCAGGATATTGGAAAGAAAAGAAAATCAGGATAAAATGGATGAACAGCTATCTGCACTAAAGCATCTGGTCTATATTCTTACAGATTCTTCTGTTGAGAATATGGAAGAATTATGCGCGGATACGATCAGGCATGCAGAAGAACTTGGAATTTATGTTCAGATCAGCGGGAATTTCCCTCAGCATCCCTCCTACAGGCTGCTGACAGACAGAGCGATCCGTGAATGTGTGACAAATTGTGCCAGACATGCCCATGGAAGTACAGTTCTGGTGAAGATAGAAAAAGGTGCAAATGAATACAGCATCCGGATAATGAATGATGGAGATGCACCTGAAAAAAATGCAGAAGAAGGTGGTGGTCTGTCTGCACTGAGAAAAGCTGCGGAGTCAGAGAAATGTATTATGCAGGTTTCTTTTTCGCCGGAGTTTTGTCTGGTGTTGAAAATGCCACTGACAGAAAGGATGGGAGTCTATGGTACGGATACTGATAGTAGAAGATCAGAGGATCATGCAGAAGTATTTTGAAAGTATTATTATGCGGGAACCGGAATTCCGACATGTCCAGACAGTTTCGGATGCCTGTGAAGCTGTAAAGATCTGCTCTTACTCGGCAATTGATCTTGTGCTTATGGATGTGCAGACATTTCATAATCATGATGGGCTGGGTGCCGGAAAGATCATCAGGGAAAAATATCCATATACAAAGGTATTGGTTGTTACCTCGCTGATCGATCCCAAGGTGCTGGAAAGAGCAAAGAGCGGATGTGCAGACAGTCTATGGTATAAGGATCACGGTGAAGAGGAAATACGGAGTGTGATCTACAGAACGTTAAATGGGGAGCATGTATTTCCGGATGTGGCACCGGAGGTGGAACTTAACTGGATCACAAGCGGTGATATCAGTCCCAGACAGCTGGAGATGCTGCGCCTGTATATTCACGGGATGTCATATTCCGAGATCGCAAGGAAAATGGACTGTTCTGCTTCCGGGGTGAGATGGAATTTTCAGGAAATGATCGCCAAGGCGGGATATAGCTGCAAAGAGGATCTGATAGCAGCTGCACTGGAAAGTAAACTGATCGTAACCACACTGAAATAGAAGATCCACAGAATGCAGAAACATATTCAGACAGGGAGAGTTTGGCGTGAGCTGACGGAGCATTCACAAATATATCATAAGATTTTAAATAATAGGAAAGAGGAAACAGACATGAGCGATTTTTTGACAGAAAAAAATAAAAAAACAGGAATACTGGGGAAACTGAAATGGGTTCTTTGTGGCTTTTTTATACTTTTTTCCCTGGGAGCTATTGGCGCATCGGAGAAGTATATTGGTGAAGGACGCTGGGGAATGGCAGCAACAGAGATCATACTTGGATTGCTGTTTCTGTATCCAACTTTCCGGGAAATACAAAAAGCATTAAAGAAGAAAAAAGCCGGAGAAATCGCCTGCTGGTTTGAATCCTATGCCCAGAATACTGTCTCATTTGAAAAGCTTGAGCAGGAACTGGGAAAAGGTGCAGTGAAAAAGCTGGAAAAATTTATTGCGGGAGGATATATCCGGAATATCCAGATAGACAGAGAAGGAAATTATATTATGATCACTGCGCCGAACAGACGCGTAAATGAGAAGATCTATATTACAGTTACCTGCCCCAGCTGTGGTGCAAAGAATCAGGTAATAAAAGGTCGTCTGAGCACCTGTGAATATTGCGGACAGCGTCTTACCCCATGACAAAAGACACCTTTCGGATCTGCCCTGTTAAAAGTAAAATCTTTGTGCAATATGCTCAATGCATAAAAAGGATATTTTATAAACAAAATTATATAAGTTGCACACAACTAACGCATGCGGCATAACAGAAGTTGTACAAATATCCGTACACCCATAGACGATTGGGATGAAATCATAGAATAAATTTATAAAAATAGCTAATAAAACTGGATAATATGTTCAAATTATGGTACATTTATTGTAGCAGTCAGAGGAAATACTGCGGCCTTTTTTTGGACCGGGATTTTCGAAGGGCTGAACAAATAACAAAGAACTTATTTATTTGGTTTTATTGTTTCTTTCCTGGGAGTGCAGAGAAGGAGGGAACGGATAAGAGCAGATAATCATAAGGATATAATCTTTATAAGGAAGGTGAGCAATTGGAAAACTATACTAAGTACAAGCTGAAAAGCAGTGATGAGCTTGCATCAGTGCTGAACGGCAGGGACAATCTGTTTGTAATCGCCTGTAACAAGTGTTTCAAGGAATTTGAGACCGTTGACGAACCGGATTGCGAGGAATTCCTGAAATTTGCTGCGGAGCAGGGAAAAACCGTCACAGGCAGTGCGAAACTCGATTTTCTGTGCAACAAGATGCACACAGAAAGAAAATTACAGGATCTGCTGCCGGAAGGTACAGAGAATGTAGTTGTGATCTCCTGCGGTCTTGGTATTCAGACTGTTGCTGATCTGGCCGGTAAGCCGGTGATCGCAGCAAGTAATACCCTTAACTACAGAGGTCATCACGGCATGGCACTTACCAAAAAGAGCTGTGATGCATGTGCACAGTGCTATCTGAACATTACCGGAGGCGTCTGTCCTATCGTCGACTGTTCCAAGAGTCTTGTGAACGGACAGTGCGGCGGAGCAAAGAACGGGAAATGTGAAGTGGATCCTAACAAGGACTGCGCATGGGAAAAGATCTACCAGAGACTGGCAAAACAGGGTCGTCTGGAAGAGTTCCTGAACCAGCCGGTACAGGTACGTGATTACTCCAAGGTTAACTTTAAGGTGATCAATGATTACGTGAAGTCTATCAGAGAGGACAGACTGAACGGATACTATGGTGGCGTTCATCCGTCAGAGCACAAGGAATTCAGCGAGCATATCGATCTGAAGAAATTCCCGGATCCGAAGACGGTTGTGATCTCCATGTCCCAGCATCTTGGTGCACCTGCCAACCCGATCGTGGAAGTAGGCGACACAGTAAAGGTTGGACAGAAGATCGGAGAAGCTGCCGGATTTATCAGCGCACCGGTACATTCCAGTGTAAGCGGAACCGTAGTTGCGGTTGAGCCACGTATGCATGGTACAAGAGGCAGTGAGGTGATGGCAGTTGTCATCGAATCCGACGGAAAAAATACTCTGCACGAATCCGTACAGCCACATAAAGCCCTGGACGAACTTACACCGGATGAGATCATTGAGATCGTAAAAGAAGCCGGAATCGTTGGTATGGGTGGTGCAGGTTTCCCGACCTGTGTCAAGCTGAAACCTGCAAAACCGGTTGATACCATCCTTCTCAACGGATGTGAGTGTGAGCCATATTTAACAGCAGACCATAAGGTTCTCCTTGAGTTTGCTGATGATATTATTTTCGGTCTGAAAGCGATCCTCAAGACAACAGGTGCTGAGAAGGGCATCATTGTCATCGAGGATAACAAGCAGGATGCGATCGAATTAATGCAGGAAAAAGTTGCCGATATCGGAAATATGGAAGTTTTTGTTGCAAGAACCAAATACCCGCAGGGTGCTGAGAAAACTCTCATCAAGCGTGTCATGGGCAGAAAGGTTCCAAGCGGCGGCCTTCCGGCAGATGTTGGCGTTATCGTAGATAATATCAGTACTGTAAAAGCGATCTCCGATGCGATCCAGAAGGGTATGCCGCTGATCGAGCGTGTTGCAACCGTAACAGGCGAGAAGATCAAGAATCCTGGCAACTTTATCATCAAGATCGGTACCAGCGTAAAAGAGCTGATCGATTACTGCGGTGGATTTACAGATGACGATGTTCTGGTCAAGATGGGCGGACCTATGATGGGATTCCCTCTGAACACTCTGGAGGTACCTATGATGAAGGGCTCCAACGGTATCATCGCCATTGATACAGATGAGACCAAAGAGCAGCCATGTATCAAGTGCGGACGCTGTGTGGACGTATGTCCGATGGAACTTTCTCCTCTGTATTTCGTAAAATATGCGAAAGAAGAGAACTGGCAGGGCATGAAGGACATGAATGTCATGGACTGTGTTGAGTGCAGATGCTGTCAGTATATCTGTTCTTCCAAGATTCCGATCATTAACAGTATCAAAGCCGGAAAAAATGCAGTAAGGGGGATGAAGTGATATGTTGATTACCCAGTTAAAAGCAAAAGAAACTATCGTATCACTGGCAGCCGGAAAGAAAGTTTTTATCATCAACTGCCATGGATGCAAGGAAGTTCGTTTTCCGGAAAAAGAAGCTGTTGAACTTCAGAAGGAGCTTTCCGCTGAAGGAAATGTGACAGGGATCATGACAACGGATTATATCTGTAATCCGGAAAATATGCAGTTACGTCTTCAGAAACACATGGATAAGATCAGGGAAGCGGATCTGGTCCTGGTATTCTCCTGTGGTGTTGGTGTACAGACCATCGCAGAATATCTGGAAGACAAGATGGTATGCGCAGCCTGCGATACATACCCGGTACCTGGTTTCCAGGGTGTAACACCGTTAGAATATAAATGTGACCAGTGTGGTGAGTGTTATCTGAACCTTACCGGCGGGATCTGCCCGATCACAGCATGCTCCAAGAGTCTTGTCAACGGCCAGTGCGGCGGTTCCAAGAATGGTAAATGCGAAGTGGACAGTGACATGGAGTGTGGATGGGAGCGCATCTACAGACGTCTGAAAGAGATCGGACGCCTTGACGCACTGAAATGCCCGACACAGATCCATAATTTCGCTACAGATGATGAAGTGAAATAATAAGCAAAGATTTATTAAGAAGCCAAATTAAATTATGATACGGTTTACCGGAAATATTCCGTAATGTGTATTGCAGAGCAGGTGGGCCGTACCCCAAATTTTAAATGATTGGAGCAAATATAATATGAAAATGAAAGAATTATTCGACCGTGGTGAATTTGTAGTTTCTGCAGAAGTAGGACCGCCAAAAGGGATCCATGTAGACGAACTGGTAGAGGAAGCCAAAACTTATCTGAAAGGCGTTCATGCAGTCAATGTAACAGATAACCAGTCTTCTGTAATGCGTCTTGGATCTCTTGCAATGTGTAAAGTCCTCAAAGATGCAGGCATGGACCCGATCTTCCAGCTGGCATGCCGTGACAGAAACCGTATCGCACTGGAGTCTGATCTTTTAAGTGCAGCTATGCTTGGTATCGAGAATATCCTCTGCCTCACAGGTGACCACACAAAGATGGGCGACCATCCGCAGGCAAAACCGGTATTTGACCTTGATTCTGTATCTCTTCTTCATACAGTACAGCTTCTTGAGTCCGGTGTAGACCTTGGTGGAAACCAGCTCGTTGGTGAGCCTCCGAAATTCTCCAAGGGTGCCGTTGTATCTCCATGCAGCGATTCCGTTGACGCTCAGCTTGCAAAGATGGAAAGAAAGGTTGCTGCAGGTGCAGACTACTTCCAGACACAGGCTGTATTTGAGCCGGAGAAATTCATCAAATTTATGGAAAAAGCAAAACAGTTCGGAAAACCGGTACAGGTTGGTATCATCATTCCGAAGTCTGCTGGAATGGCTAAGTTCATGAACAACAACGTTGCCGGCATTCATGTTCCGGATGAGATGATCGAGGAGCTGAAAGCTGACAAAGAGAAGACAAAAGCTGGTATCACAGGTGTTGAGATCGCTGCACGTATCATCAAAGAGTGCAAGCCATACTGCCAGGGTGTACATATCATGGCACTGGGATGGGAGTCCAAGATCCCGGCACTTCTGGAGCAGGCTGAGATCTGATCAGAACGATTGCTTTATAAAAAATAACCAGAAAAGCTGTCCGGAACCGGATGCAGGAGATGCACACCGACCGGGCAGCTTTTGTGTAAGAAAAAGCTTCTTTATACGGAAAAACTCTTCGGGAAGCCTGCGGGATCCACAGCGGAAGAATTCTAGCTTAAGAGGTAAAGAGACGATGGAAAGTATTATTATCGGGATCGCCGGAGGGTCAGGCTCCGGCAAATCTACATTTACAAACAGACTGAAGAAGCATTTCGGAGACGATGTGGTGGTAATCTATCATGATAATTACTACCGCAGACAGGACGGAATTCCCTTTGAAGAACGTGTGAAGGTGAATTACGATCACCCGGATTCACTGGAAACCGATCTTCTGGTAGAGCATCTCAAAGAACTCAAGGAGGGCAAAACCATCCAATGTCCGGTATACGATTACAGTCAGCACAACCGCTCCGACAAAGTGCTGAAGATCGAACCAAGACCGGTCATTCTGGTAGAGGGAATCCTGCTTCTTGCAGATCCGCGTATCCGAGATCTTCTGGATATCAAGGTTTATGTGGAAGCAGATGCAGATGAGAGGATCTTAAGACGGATCTCCAGAGATGTGGAGGAACGTGGACGGGATTTAAATGGAATCATCGATCAGTATCTTACCACAGTAAAACCGATGCATTATCTGTATGTGGAGCCTACACGTGCGAAAGCAGATATTGTGATCCACAGCGGTAAGAATAATGTGGCCTTTGATCTGTTTGTGTCAAAGATCGGGCAGCTGCTGAAGGAACTGAAAAAATAATAAGTAAAATAAAAAAAGCATGTCATACTCTAGGACAGAGCGGATCAGGTTGTATCCGTCTGGCTGTGTATGACATGCTTTTTTGACCGGTTCAGGTGAATATGTCTGTATTCACACGCTCTGTGTAAATTTCTCTACATAATATAAAGCTGCACCAATGGCAGGTGTATACTGCCCGTGGGTGCCGACCAGAATCTGGCTTCTGTCCAGGGTGAATGGTGCGTCTGTGTTGATGTGTTCTAACAGATAATTAATATCTTCTTCTGTAAAATAAGGTGCCAGATATCCGCTGATGATGATCGGTGCATCGATGATCAGGTTCAGATTTTTCATGGCAAAGGCCAGATGGTTCAGATAATCTTCCCAGTGCTCAGCAAGCCGGGGGGATTTTTTTTCGCGGAGCAGAGGGAAAAATTCCTTCACAGGCATCCCGGCAGACTGTTCCAGAGCGTTGGCAGAGCAGTAGGTTTCCAGACAGCCATGGTTTCCGCAGTAACATAAAGGGCCGTCAGGATTGACGCACATATGCTCAAGGGTTCCGCTGTGCATGGAACTTCCCTGATGAATTTGATGATTGGTGATAATGGCACCGCCCAGGTTTCGGTTCAGAAGGAACACGACAGCACTGTCAAGCTCCGGGTGATTCCACAGCTCCAGAAAAGCAGCGGATTTGGAATCATGTTCCAGATGGCAGGGGTAAGGAAGATGCCGGGAAAAATCCTCCAGTTTCATTCCGGTATTGTTCATGATGTTTCCGTAGATCACAGTGGAATTATCCGGAGAAGTGATCCCCTGTGTGGCAATGGAAATACCCAGGATCTTTTCATTCGGATAGTGATTTTCTGCGATGAATTTTCGTACTTTATCGGTCAGCTGTCTGTAATATTCTTCTGTGTTGGAATAGGGAAGAGCAATGGTTTCTGTATAAAAGGCATTTCCATATAAGTCGATTGCTGTGATATGGAACATGTTTTTCAGGATCCCGATTCCAATGGAAATCCGGAAATCCGAGACGATCTGGATGGCCTGGGCCTTTCGACCACCTGTGGAATCAAAATATCCGTTTCTGTCAATAAGCCCTTCTTTTTCCAGCAGGTTCAGGTTCTGGCTTACGGTGGAAAGCCCCATCTGAAGATCCTGGACGATCTGCATTTTGGAAGTCTGGTGTGTTTTGTATATATATTGGTAAACCTTGGAGCGGTTTATTTTTTTTAAATTGATGGTGGTTAATCCTTTTTCACTCATGAGATTCTCCTGATAAAAGTAATTATAGATATGTTTAAGTC
>NZ_QUGY01000012.1:0-417 GCF_003479245.1 Ruminococcus sp. AF17-12 | reverse complement strand
TTCGGATACCGTGACATGCTCCCCCCACTTAAATCTTACGATTTTGAAGTGGGGGCTTCCTGCTCGATTACCCTTTAGGGCAAAGCTAAAACAGGCTATCCCCGCGTGTCCCGCGGTTTTGTTTTTTATGTTTATCCGGTTACGGATTTTTTTCTTGTGCCGTCAGGCACATTCTTTATAGATTCTTTTTCCTTCTTCACGGATGTTGACTGCTGCATTCACATCCCGGTCCATCCTGTTTCCACATTCACAAACATACATTCTATCCGACAATGCCAGTTCCTTTTTCTTATGTCCGCATAGACTGCAGATCTTGCTGGATGCAAAATAACGGTCTACTTTTATAAGATGTTTTCCACATTCTTCCAGCTTGTATCCCAGCATGAACAGAAACTGCCCGTACCCGTTATCCTGCAC